>QMLQ01000019.1 GCA_003646815.1 Deltaproteobacteria bacterium
AAGAAAAAGGCACGGCCATTATTTTTGCGGATGCAAAGGGTAAGACCCTGGTCAGGATGCTCATAGGTCTGCCCATGAAAGGGGGACAGGGAGGTGTTTTTCACGAGGGCCAGTATGTGCTGATGGGAAATGGGAAAACAGTATATCTTGTGAATAAACAGTTTGAAGGTCTTGCAAAGAATCCTTCGGGGTGGCTGAAAAAGGACCTCATCGACGTGAAGGCGGCGGATGTTAGGGAAGTTGTGTGCCTTGATGCTGACGGGAAAACCGTTCGTTTTGCTTTCAGGAGACCCACAAAAGGGAAGGATCCTGAGCAGGTGAATCCGCAGCCCGCGGGAGAAAAAATAAAACGAACTTCCCTCAATAGGTTGATCGGGGGCCTTTCTACCCTTCGCATCGAAGACGTGGAGGATCCCGCCAAGAAAGAAGTACGAAGAGACCTGGAAAACTCGGCAAGGCTGGAGTTCCGTCTCTTTAACGGTATGATTTATGATCTTTATCCCGGGAAGAAATGCAAAGATGCGGGGACCTGCTACCTCAAGGTGGGCGTGAGGTATGAACGTCCTGCTTCTTTGGAAAAGGCATCCGAGAAACCTGCTAAGAAAAGCGAGAGCGGGAAAAAGGCCGAAAATCCCGACAAATCAATGGAACAGAAAGCCGTTGACTTGAATAAGAAACTGAGTCCATGGATCTACAAGATTCCCCAGTGGAAGCATGACGCACTGATCACCAACTTTGAAGCCCTCCTGGAGAAGGAAAAGAAAAAAAAGTAGCATGGACGAAGAAACAGCCAGGAGGAAAAAGAGAGCGCTCCTATCCAATCTGGAAAAACGGGGAAGTCTTCTGGTGGCTTTTTCAGGCGGGGTAGACAGTTCTTTTCTGCTTGCAGCGGCAAGAGAGGTCCTCGGAGAAAGAGTCTGTGCTGCCACGGCGGTTTCTTTTATCCATCCCTCCGCGGAAAGTGATGAGGCACGGCATATCGCGCTTCTGCTTGGGGCACGTCATGTGCAATTTCAATCCCGGGAGACCTCCCTGGAGGCATTTCTCGCTAATTCCAGGGAACGATGTTATTATTGCAAGAGGAACCTGTTCCAGCAGCTTTTTGAGATGGCAAAGGAGCTGGATTTCAAGGCGGTGGCGCACGGGGCAAACCAGGATGACCTGGGTGATTACCGCCCCGGATTCAGGGCGGCGGAAGGGGCCGGGGCTATTGCTCCACTCATGGATGCGGGGTTGACCAAGGAAGAGATCCGTTTCCTGTCCCGGGAGATGGGACTTCCGACATGGGACAAACCGTCCAATGCCTGCCTTGCCTCCCGCATTCCCTACGGGACACCGATCACCTCCGAACGGACCGGTCAGGTGGAGGAGGCGGAACAATTCCTCCGGGAAAAGGGTTTCAGAATCGCCCGGGTGCGACACCATGGAGCTGTGGCCCGGATCGAAATCGCACAGGAGGATATGGAGAGATTCCACGATAAAGACCTCCGGAAGGCGATTGTTGATACGCTCAGGAAGATCGGATTCGAGCATGTGGCCCTGGACCTGGAGGGGTATGTCACGGGAAAGATGAACCGCTCTGTGGATGGAGAGCTTTAAGGAGACATGATAGATGCCCTATGAGGTAAAACTGCAGGATGCATACAAGGGCTACACCATTGACCAGGATAAAATAGTCACGCCCGAAGAAACGGTGAAGCACTTCCGGGAAAAGCTGAAAGAGGTTGACCTGGATATCCTTGAAGAAACCGTCAGGATTGACAACGGGAGGCTGGATATCCCGGTCTATTTCAGCGTCTGCGGCCGTGATGCGGAAGCGGTCATCGGGACCAAGAAACAGATGGGAAAGGGAGGAACCCCCCAGCAGGCTGAAGCCAGCGCGGTCATGGAGCTGGCTGAACGGTTCAGTTTTTTCAGTTTTTGTAAAGACCGGGAAAACTTTTTCACGGATGAATACCAAAATGTAAGGGATGAGGCCCTCCCACTTGAACAAATCGCAAAGTCCGTACACGACCAGGGGCCGGACGTGGAAGAGGCACTTGAGATATTCAGCCGTATTCCACTCAAATGGACCTGGGCCTACAACCTGACACGTAAACAACCGGTCCTGATTCCATTCAACTGGTTTTACACCATCAACGAATTCAACGGGCCGTCAGCGGGAAACTGCGTGGAAGAGGCTGTTTCCCAAGGGGTTTGCGAGGTGGTGGAACGGCACGTGTCAAGCAGGGTGAGTCGAGAAAGACTCGGGGTTCCGGGGATAGACCTCAAGACCGTAAAGGACGATCTTGTTCAAGAAATGCTCAGGAAATATGAAAAGGCGGGCGTCAAGGCCTTTGCCTCTGATTTTTCCCTGGACACCGGCATCCCTTCTGTGGGCGTTCTGGCCTACGATCCTGCGACCTACCCTGAAAAGAGCGAGATCGTGTGGACCGCGGGGACCACTCCGAACCCGGAAAAGGCCCTGAGCCGTGCTTTGACCGAAGTCGCGCAGTTGGCCGGAGATTTTAACAGCAGTGCCAACTATGTGGCGAGCGGGTTGCCAAAACTCAAGTCCCTGGATGACGGCCGTTTTATCATGGAACCGGAAAGGACGGTTGCAGTCTCTGAGCTCCCGGATCTTTCCAATGACAACATTAAGACAGAGGTGGAGAACTGCGTGTCCGCCCTTGCCCAGGTGGAGATGGAAGTGATCATTATCAACGTGACACATCCCAGGCTTGGCATCCCTGCGTTCTACACCATCGTACCCGGTGCCCATTTCAGGGAGCGGGCCCTGGGTACAAGTGTGGCAATGTTTTCTGCAAAGATTCTGGCGGAAAGCAATAATCCGGGAGAGGCAATTCCCTGGCTTGAGAGGATGGATGCCCTTATCCCGGGAAAGTATTTCGTGCAATTTTACCTGGGCTACAGCTTTCTCCAGCAGGGCGATCCTGCCGAGGCAGTTCGCCATTTCAAGAAGGCCCTGGATCTGAACCCCAAAGAGGAAGATATCCCAAGCATCTATTCCTATCTGGGGGTGTGTCTGAAAGAGATGGGACGCTACCGGGAAGGCATCGAGGTCCTGCATGAAGCGGAAAAATACGATCCTGATCGAACTGATATTTATAACCTTATGGGATTCTGCTACTATTCCCTGAAAGAATATGAAAAGGCCATTTTGTGTTTTAAGAAAGTGATTCAGATCGATCCGACTTCGGCCATAGACTATGCCAATATCGGCTCCAATTACCGCGACCTGGGGGAACGGGAAAAGGCTCTCCGTTACTATCGGTTGGCCCTGGAGTTGGACCCGAGTATCACGTTTGCACGGGATAATCTCCGCAAACTGGAGAGGTGATTGTCATGTGGGTGGTAGTGTTATGTGCTTGACATGATTTAATGATTGATTAGATTATCATTTGGAGTAACGAGAAAGAGAGACTGATTCGCAAATTCGCTGGTTTTAGAATTGATGGTCGCCCGTTTCTTAATGAATTGGGGACGGATGAACCGAAAGGAGGTCCTTTCCGAATGGAAAGAATCAGGATTGCCATTGCGGGAATCGGGAACTGCGCGAGTTCGCTTATCCAGGGCATAGAGTATTATCGGCACAACAAGGCAAGCGAAGTGAACGGTTTCATGCACTGGGAGATCGGGGGGTATGCTCCCGGCGATATAGATGTTGTTGCCGCATTCGACATAGACAAAAGAAAGGTTGGGAGAGATGTTTCCGAGGCTATTTTTCAGCTTCCCAACTGTACCAAAGGTATCTACACGCCTGTTCCTGAAAAAGGTGTGACCGTCCAGATGGGGAAGATCCTCGACGGAATTGCCGCTCATATGAAGACTTACGATGAACGTTACCGCTTTGTCCTTTCAGATAAACCAGAATCTACCAAAGAAGATGTCGTAAAACTCCTCAAAGATTCAGGCGCGGAAATGCTGCTCAATTACCTGCCGGTTGGTTCAGAGCAGGCAGTAAAATTTTATGCAGAGTGCGCGTTGGAAGCAGGAGTGGCCTTTATCAATAATATGCCGGTCTTCATCGCAAGCGATCCAGCATGGGGGGACCGTTTCGCGGAGAAAGGAATCCCCATTATCGGGGACGATGTGAAGTCGCAGCTGGGGGCAACCATTGTGCACCGTGTTCTTGCCAACCTGTTCAAACGGCGCGGGGTCAAGCTTGAACGCACCTACCAGCTTAACACAGGCGGGAATACCGATTTTTTGAATATGCTCGATCGGTCCCGCCTGGTATCCAAGCGTGAGTCCAAGACCGAGGCGGTGCAGTCCCAGCTCGGGGAAGCCAGGCTGGTGGATGAAAATATTCATATTGGGCCCAGTGACTGGGTGGCCTGGCAGAAAGACAACAAGATCGCTTTTATCCGCATGGAAGGCAGGCTCTTCGGAGATATTCCCATGAACCTGGAGTTGCGTCTTTCAGTGGAAGATTCACCCAATTCCGGCGGGGTTGTGATCGATGCCATCCGGTGCTGCAAGCTTGCCCTGGAAAGGGGCACGGGGGGGATCCTCTATTCTCCTTCCGCCTTTTTTATGAAACACCCTCCCCGGCAGCATACCGACACGGAAGCCTACCGGAGGACCGAGGAATTTATTGCAGGAACCCGCGAAGTGTGATTACGGCGTCAATGGAAATTTCCTCAAAAGGTCATTCCGGTGAGGACCGGAATGACCTTTTGCGATTCTTTACCACCATATCAATACCGGCTGAATTTTATTGTTTTGGACATTCGAATTTTGAATTTCTATCGAATTTCGGATTTTGTGCTTGGGATTTGTTGAGAGGCCCTTTCTTGTAGACGCTTGGATTGTTTCTGTGTCCCTCATGGGCAGATATATTTCTCCAGTTCCGCCTTGGGGATGCCAAGGCAGTACAGCACGTTGGTGATGTGTCCCGTGTTGATAACGCCATCGGCCCTGATATCCGCGGCTGGTGGCTTGAAAGCAATGGAAAGCCCCGCATTCTTGATAAAATGAGATCGGGTGGAACCGTCCCCCACGGCAATCACCTGGTCCCGCTGTATCCCTTCCATCTTCATGATGAATTCGAGGAGTTCTTCCTTTGTCTCGTCGGTTATCACGGGTTCACCCAGTTCTCCGGTGATGATACCGTTCTCGTCGATTTTGAGGCTGTTTGAGAATGCATAATCCACTCCTGCTTCTTCCAGGATGTCCTTGATAAAGAAGTTGAACCCGGAGGAGAGGAGCGCGATTTTGAAGCCCATGGATTTGAGGATTCTGATGAGTTCAAACGATCCGGGGTTGAGCTGGAGGATGTTGGTGAATGATTCTATTTCCTGGATGGGAATGCCTTTCATACTCCTGGCATTTTGAACCAGGGCCTGGATCTGGCCTTCATCCCTGTCCACGAAGGGGGCCCCGGTGGGTATCTGTTCCAGTTTCTCTCGCATTCCCTCCAGAAAAACCTGGAGAGATTTTTCCTGGACCAGGCTCGACTCCACGTCAAAAACCACCAACTTTTTTATTTTCCGGTAGATATCCTGACTCTGGATGACCACTCCCTGGTTCATGCCGCGGCAGATTTCCCGCAGTTGTTCCGCCATTTGTTCAATGGACTGCTCTCTTGACAAACCGGTTTTCCCGGGCATCCTGCTGGTGTCAACAACCATCTCCATGGAGAAAAAGTCTCCCCGGGCGATCATACGCGCCCGCAGAATGTTGATCATCCGTTCGTGGAAGAAGGTGGAGACTTTCGCCATGATTCCCGGCCGGTCAGGGCCGAGCACGGTGACGAGGTGCTTCTCTCTTTCCGGCATGCAATGGGTCTGGTCACCGTCATATTCAGAAACCATGATCTTGAGGCCTGTCTCAGATTCAAGTCTTCTCATCTGATCTTCAATGTCTCCCTGCGGATATTCCGAACGAGAAAAATCAATGATCAGGAATATGGAGAAGAGGTTCCTCCTGCAGCTCTCTTCCACATCAAGGATATTGCCTTCGAGTTCCAGAATACGGGTGGTAATCTTGGAAACAAGACCGGGGGAGTCGAAACCAACAGCCGAAAGGGTGATAAGCGGCCTGCCCGCCCTGGATCCTTTCATTTCATTGCTCCTTGTCATAAAATACGAATAATTCTTCTTCGTAGAATCTCCCATTGACGACCTGCCCGGAACCGAATCGTTTGATGCCCTTCTTTTTCAGGAGTTCCGTGAATCTCCTGTTTATTTCACGTAAGGAAATATCTTCTTTGAGCCAGCGGGTGGGGACGTCAACATGGAGCGGGCGAGCGGGGACCAGGTGCCGGGTCGCCTTGGGGGGGAATTTTTTCCCCTGCCGTACTGTCTCCACCACCATTTCCTTCGTAATCTGGGGTGTCCATAGGATTAGCTGGTCAGGTTCCGGGACAACAGAATCATGTTCCGTAATATTTTGGCAAGGAATGTACCGGATGTCCACGCCTTTTTTTCGAAGCCTTGTCTGGAATTCCTCGAGGGCTCTGTAGGCGCTGACTGCATCGCAGACCGTGCCGGTATCGCAGGTTACCAAATAACATCCGCGAGTGCCCTGGACGCCCCAGCAGTATGGGTTTTTTCCCATCAATGCGGCAAGGCCCTCTTTGTCGGGAATCTTGCGGAGAGACGCCTGCATGGAAGCGGTGACTGCCCGTATCTGGTGCTCTCCGCCGGTTTTCGTGAGAATCCTGAACCAGTACCGCAGTTGAACCGAGTCCCGCAGGTAGTTTATCCTGCACACCGGGATATAATTGAAATGGAGGGCCTTGAAAACGAAAAACCGATGATGGCCGTCCAGGACCATGAAGTTTTCATCCACAATTACGGGATTTTGGAGATTGGTCCAATTGCTGAACTCCAGGATCAGCCGGTCCGCTGCATCGGGGATAATTTCTTCGTGGGGCACCAGGGAGGAAACCGGTACGATCTCCAACTGCAGTTCCAATGTTTCGGTCTCGATGCGATACATAGCGGTGTCAGAAGTTATTACAGGAACTGATGAAGGCGTTGCACTGCCTCCTCATACTCTTTTCCCCGGAAACAGAATTGCAACTCACTGTGCTGTTGCCTGAGTTTTTTCACTTCTTCCACAACGGAAGCTCCCGGGTCATTGATGACGGTCGCCATAAGGGATGCAACAGTCTGAAACCCTTGCTCATTCATTCCAAAACGGGTCATTTCAGACACACCCAGGCGAAGGGCCCCTGCCGCGGTAAAGCCTTCTTCTTCCGGTGCGGTCTGGTAATTGCAGATGATGTTGTTGGCTTCCAGGCGGCGGGCCACTTCAGGCCCACGGGCGTACCCGACCCTCACCACCACCTGGTGGGTTTCAGTGAAATCAATGGCGGGATCGCCGGCCACTTCAAGACCGGAGTCCTTGAGGGCCCGGGCAAAGGCCTTGGCATTCGAAATGACTTTCGGCTGATAATCATTTTTGAAATGGTTCATTTCATAGGCCGCCATAAGAAGCCCCACCATTGTTCCGAGATGATGATTGGAGACGGACCCGGGGAAAGTCCTTCGCCGCAGGGCTTCCCACAGTTCGTACCGTTCTTCATCATCCCTGAGCCTGCTTCCAACCACACCCCGTTGAGTGCCGAAGAAGGTCTTATGTGTGGATCCGGTCACGAGATCCGCCCCTTCCTGAAAAGGTTCCTGAAAATGAGGCCCGACCAACCCCAGCACGTGAGCCATGTCATACATGAGCACCGCATCTATTTTCTGTTCCTTGAGAAACCGGCTGATCTCCTCAACCGGTTCACGGTGCAGCACCATGCTTTTTCCGAGTATGATGAGCTCGGGTCTTTTCTGATCAATCAGCTCCAGGGCAGCCGCAACGTCCATCTGGAAAGGGTTTTCTCTTAACACGGGGAAATTGATGACTGCGGGGCGTTCGGTCAGGGGATCCCGAGCGACAAAATCACGGAGAGCTCCCATGGGCTGGGCGCTCAAGTGACCGCCGGTCCCAAGATAATTATTCATGACCCGGCGGATGCGCCTGGGTTCCACCCTGCGATCAGTCCTGTTCAGATAGTCGAGCATAGCACTGAATACGGCGGTGTTGGCCATCTGGCCGCTGACCAGCCGGGTTTCCACTTCTTCACAGCCCAGGTATTTCCGCATCTCCGTTTCGAGAAGCATTTCAACTTCTTCGATGAAGGAGGTTCCCTGGTAGTAGAATATGTCCGCGTCGTAGAAAGCCTTTGATTCCCGGTGCTCGGCATAGCGGAAGGAGGGATCCATGACGGAAAGAATTCGTGCCATGGGAGAAATAGTCATCTCTGACGGAATGAGATTAATGCATTCGCGCTGCCGCCACAAGGTGTTTTCTGCTGCATTCCTGAGCAGAAGAAGGGGTTTTTCCCGGTCGTACTGTTCCTGGTCTTCCGCAGATGGCGCTTCACTTTCCACCACGATGGGGCGGGCGTAGGGGGGCGCCTCTGATCTGAGGTGAAATGGAACAACCGCAGCTTCAACCAGTTTCCCTCGGATTTCAAGGTGGAGCGTTTCGCCTTCAGTGATGTCACTGTCCATGTAGGCGAGACAGATGGAGCGAAGTTTGTGCTGATCGGTCAGGACGGATGAGAGGCCTTCTCCCTCAAAAACCCAGTAAGGAACCATGGTCCCGCTGGTGACATAACCCACGTGACGTTCGTTTTTGAAGACCCGTGCGCCGGCCCGGGCAATGCCCCTGCCTGTAACGGCAATGGGCTGGATGAGTCTCGGAAGATCCGCCCGGAGCGAAAAATCCCTCTTCATGATTCTTGAAAGGGCACTGAATTGCTTGGCCAGGGCTTCTCTCCCCATAAAATCACCTTTCAGGGGTGAGAAACTGACGGCAAACCTGGTGATGGGGACTGCCAGGATGGGGATTTCTTTCCCCTCAGGGTCGTCGCCGAGTTCATGCCCGTAAAGCGGAAGCCCCGCTTCAAGGCGGAGGGTATCCCTGGCTCCGAGTCCTACGGGCGTTGCGCCTTCACGGAGGAGGTCGTCCCACAATTTCGGGCCCGCCGCGCGGTCCATGAACAACTCGAAACAGAGGGGCTCTCCCGTGTACCCGGTGCGCGCTATCTTTACTTGGATTTCCCCGATACTTACAATCCCTACAGCATTTCTGATGGGGGACGGAAAGGTGCCTGACTGTACGATTCGCGTTAATATTTCCTTTGATTGCGGCCCCTGCAGGGCAAGCATTGCAATATTATTGGTAGCGTCTTCAAGTTCCAGGTCGTCGAAATGGGCGGCAAGGGGCTGGAGATGGTCCCAGTTTTTAAGGCGGTTCGATGCGTTTACCACGAGGAGGTACTCGGAAGTATCAAACTGATAGAGATAGGCGTCATCTACCGCCCCTCCGGCGGTGTTGGGGATGAGCGTATACTGGGCTCCCGTTTCCCTGGGATCAAGGGCGGCACCATTGTTGGTGAGGACATGTTGCAGAAAAGGGAGGGCATCACCACCCTTGACAATGAATCGCCCCATGTGTGATACATCAAAAAGGCCTGCCCCTTTTCTTGTTTCCAAATGCTCGGAGACAATGCCGGCGGGGTACTGAATGGGCATCTCCCATCCCCCGAAGTCCACCATTTTTGCGCCGAGCGATTGATGCTGTTCAAAAAATACGGTTCTCAGTAGATCTGACATTGTAGATTCCCCCTTTGCTTGGTTCCATCGGATCCTTTTTGTTTAGCACCTGTTTTTGAGATATTCAAGAAAAACTTCGTTTATTCCTGAAGAAAACATAAAAAATATAAAAGATTATTGACAGAATGGTGAATTTTTTGTATCTATAATTCCGCCTTGATATGACACAATCCAGCGTAGCCGTTGGCCGGTTGGCCAGTTTGATCGAACACGAAACTTTGTCCTTTTGAGATGGAGTTTGACGGCTTAACAAAAAGTCGTCACCCCGGCGAAAGCCGGGGTCCAAATCAGCCATAACCTATTGAAAGGACTGGGTTCCGGTTTGCACGTCATCCCGGACTTCGATCCGGGACGGAATGACGGAGAAGAGCATTTGTCGACTTTTTACGATACCATCAAGTTTCATACAAGACTGCACGGGCTTGGACTTGTCGAACGTTCCTTCTTCAGCACGCGGAGAACTTTCCAATGAAAATGGATGAAAATAATATCGCCATTATTCGGCACCTTCGGGACGGCAGAAAGTCCCTGAGGGAAATAGCAAAGGAGTTAGGGGTTTCCGAAAATACGGTCCGCGGGAGGGTCAGGAGCCTGATGGATGAGGGAGTGCTTGCAATAACCGGTCTTGTGGATCCGGAGGCCCTGCCTGGTCACCGGGTTGCCATTATTGGTGTCAAGCTGGGGACCATGAATCTGATCAGCAAGGGAGAGGAGTTCAGCAAGATAAAGGGGGTTGTCTCTGTGAGCGTGGTCACCGGCCGGTTTGACCTGATGCTGACGGTCCTCTTCAATGAAGAGTTTCGTCTGCTTGATTTCTATGCGGACGAGGTGTCGAAAATCAAGGATGTCCAGTCGGTGGAGACATTCATCGTGTACAAGGGCTACAACTTGATGGTCCCCTACCTGTTATGAATCCATCCAAGACGGCTCAACCTCCCAGGTAAGCCTTTTTGATATTCGGATCATCCATGAGGTCCGCTGATTTGCCTTCCATGACCAGGTTCCCGGTTTCCAGGACATAGCCTCGCTGGGCGAACTTGAGCGCAAGGCGTGCATTCTGTTCCACCAAGAGGATGGTGGTTCCTTCCCGATTGATCTCGTCCAGGGAATCAAACATGCTCATCATGAGAAGCGGTGCCAGACCCATGGACGGCTCATCCAGGAGCATCACCGTCTTTCCGCTCATGAAAGCGCGTGCTACGGCCAGCATTTGCTGTTCCCCGCCGCTGAGGGTACCGGCCTCCTGGTTTTTTCTCTCCTCAAGCCGGGGAAAGATGGAGAACATCCTGGTAAGATCGTTTTCTATCCCCGCATGGTCTTTCCTGGCAAAGGTGGCAAGTTTAAGGTTTTCCATGACCGTCAGGTTGCCGAAGAGGCGCCGTCCTTCCGGGACGTGGGAGATGCCGAGTTCGCTCACCACCTTTTCCGGCCGGTACTTGAGAAGGTCTTTTCCCATGAAGGTCATCTTGGATCCCTCTTCCGCATCCACCATGCGGGAGATGGCCCGCAGAGTGGTGCTTTTCCCCGCTCCGTTTGCACCGATCATGCAGACGATTTCCCCCTTATCTATCTGGCAGGTGATACCGTGAAGGGCCGCGATGTTTCCGTAAGAGACTCGCAGATTTTCCAGGCGCAACAACATCAGGCCACCTCCTCTTTCCCCAGATACGCCTCAATGACCTGAGGGTTATTCTGTATTTCATCAGGTGTTCCCTCAGCGATCACCTCGCCGAATACCAGGGTTTGAATCCTTTCACAGAGTTCCATAACCACCTTCATCCGATGTTCGATGAGGAATATGGCCAGGCCGAATTCCTCGCGTATTTTCCGGAAAACATTCATCATATCAACAAGTTCTTCAGGGGTCATGCCCACGGTGGGTTCATCAAGAAAGAGGATTTTGGGGTCGGTGGCGAGTGCCCTGGCCATTTCCACCCGCCTCTGGGCGCCATACGGGAGGTTGAGTACATTTTGATCTGCAAACTGGGCGGCCTCCATGAGTTCGAGCAGGTGGTAGGCATGTTCCTCGTTTTCTTTTTCCTCCCTGATCCTTTTCATGGTGCCGAAAAACGCTCCGGTAAGTCCATAGCTCAGCTTAGAGTAGCGAGCCATTTTTACATGTTCAAGGACGGTCATGTGCCGCCACAGCTTCATGTTCTGGAAGGTCCTGCCGATGCCCATTGAGGCAATTTGATGAGGTTTCAACCCGACCAGGCTGACGCCGTCCAGGGTGATTTCACCCTCTGTGGGGGTGAGAACGCCGGTGATGAGGTTGAATATGGTGGTTTTCCCGGCACCGTTCGGGCCGATGAGTCCCCGAACTTCACCGGGATCAATGCTCAAGTCATAATTATGGACGGCCCGGAGTCCGGAGAAAAAATGGGTCATTTTTTTTACCTGAAGCAGCGGCATCTGTTATACCCTTTCTTTTGTTCCCGATTTAGGTCTGAGAATCTCTCTCACATTGAAGCGCCTGAAAGCTATGAGACCGGTAGGACGATAAATCATCACCAGTATGAGGAGGACGGGGATAATGATCCACTTGAAGATCTCGAGAGGCCTCAGCGCTTCACTCAACAGGTTGAAGCTGACCGCTCCGACGATGGAACCGAACACGGAATTGAGCCCGCCGAAATAGACCATTGCCAGGACTTCGGCGAGTTTTTGGATGCCGAAGGTGCCGGGATTTACATACCTGAGGACGTGGGCGAAAAGTCCGCCTGCAACGCCGGCCCAGAACGCACCGAACATGAAAGCGATCATTTTCGTCTGTCTCGTGTTGACCGTCATGGCCTCTGCTGCCGACTCTTCATCTCTCACCGCGTTCAAGGCCTTTCCCATGGTGGATTCCACAAAATTGTTGATGGTCCACACACAGAGAACGGTCCACACAAAGACAGTGGGCAGATCGGCCCAGTCGGGCTGGGAACTCAGGCCGCGCGGCCCGCCTACTACCTCCAGGTTTTCGATCAGGCTCTTGACAATAAACATGAATGCCAGGGAAATGATGGCGAGGTAATCTCCCCGTGTTCGGAATGAGGGGATAGCCACGGTCAGGGCGCCCACCGCAGCCACGAGACCTCCCAGGATCAGGGCTACGGGGAAGAGGAACTGGCCGAGACCGGGCGGGAGCAAAGCCGGGCCGAATAACCGGTCTTTAACGAACAAAAGGACGGTAAACGTGGACGCCGTGTAGGCACCGAGGGCCATGAACCCAGGGTGGGAGCAGGAAAATTCTCCCATGTAGCCGTTGATAACGTTGAGGCTGAGGGTGAGTATGATTCCGATCATGGTGAGCTTTAACATGAGAAGCCGGTAGTCGCTGACATCCGACCACAGGTGCAGGATAAAATAAAGAAACAGCAGATGCAGGACAGCAGAAACCATCAGGGGCAGCCTGAACACCTTCTCCGTCAGCCAATTTGTGATTGGAGCGGTAATCTTGGCAATAATGGCAATGGGGAAGGCGTAAATGAGAAACACGTACGCAAATGCGCCGGGAATGAGGAAAGGCTTTTTCAGCATAACCACGACACCGAACAGGACGGGTATCTTGGGGAGACCCAGCGCCTCCGAAAGCGGATCGCCGATGTAATACTCGAGGAGCACCGCAATAAAAGCGGCCAGGAGCCAGCCCAGCGCAGGTATGCCGGAGAAAAATCGCCGGAATGTTGATGGCTGCTTCTTTCTTGCGGATGTGCCTTTTTTTACTTTCATGCCGGTTCCTCGTGTTTCAATAATGTTTTTGGGGGATGGGCCGGTAAGAAGATCGTCAGTCTTCTTGGGCTAGAGCCTGAGACGGGCACTGTAAGGCCTTCCGAAAAATCCGTGGGGACGGAAGGTCAGGATGACCAGGACAATTGAAAAAGCGATAAGATCCCGCAACGTGGAGGGAAATACCGTGGTCACAAAGATTTCTATGAATCCGAGGAGAAACCCAGCCAGTGCCGCACCCATGATTGAGCCCCTTCCTCCCAGGATTGCGGCCACAAAGGCTTTCCAGCCGATCAGGATGCCCATGTAAGGGTCAAGCACCGGATAGGCGACACCGTAAAGAACCCCGCCTGCGGCTGCCAGGCCCGAACCAATGGCAAATGTCATGGGTGCGATGACGTTTATGGAGACTCCCATGAGCGGCACCACCACGTAGTCATAGGACATGGCCCGCATGGCCATCCCCCACTTGGTCTTTCGTACAAACTGGTCCAATGCCAGCATAAGGGCAATGGATATGACAACAACGAGGATTTTCTTGTTGGTGACGAAGACACCGCCAAGGTTATAGGTCTCGGACATAATTAAGGGGGGGAAACTGAGGCGCCTAGCGCCGAGGAGCGCAAGGTTTCCCGTTTCCAGGATAATGCCGATCATGAGACCGGTAATGGCGGCCGATGCCCTGGGGGCTTCCCGCAGGGGCCGGTAACCGATCCGCTCAACCAGGATTCCCACGAAAGAGGTGATGAACATGGAAATAATAATGGTCAAGACCAGGATGACCCAGTTGGGTAATCCGAGGAACCCTGCGGTCACGAGGGCAACAAGGCCGCTGGCGACGCCGAAACCCACATACGCCCCCACCATGAAAATATCACCGTGGGCAAAATTAAAAAGCATCAGGATGCTGTAGACCATTGAGTATCCCAGGGCAATCAGGGCGTAGAAACTGCCCCATTGCAGGGCGTTGACCAGGTTCTGAAAAAAGAAAATCATGGCGTTGGCTCCTCGTTTCTCAGGGATGGCATGACCGGGCCTGCCCCGGGGACAATCCAAAGATCAGAGTGAAGACCACGGGACAAACCCTTGCGCTCAGTTCTATGCAGTTCTTACGGGCAGACGGATTTGTAAAATTCGTATTCGCCCTTGTCGCTGATTTTCACGATAACGGCGCATTTGATGGGATCGCCGTCTTCGGTAAAGGTCATCTGTCCGGTAATGCCTTCGAAATTTTTGATTTTGGCCATGGCGTCACGGACAGCTTTTCGGGCCTTCTTAATGTTTCTAGGAAGTTTTCCGCACGACTCGATGGCCTTTTGGATAATATGGAGTGAGTCCCATGTTAGGGCCGCCACATCGTCAGGGACGTATCCGTACTTGCTCTTGTAGCGATCAATAAAGGCCTTGGTGGCGCCCTTTGCTCCGGCAGCGGCATAGTGGGTGCTGAAGAAGAGTCCGTAACAGTCCTGGCCGCAAAGTTTTACCGTTTCTGCGGAACCCCAGCTGTCGCTCCCCACGATGGGCTTACTCCATCCCAGTGCGTGGGCCTGCTGCACGATCAACGCAACCTCGTTATAATACTGGGGCAGGAAGAGTACCTGGGCATCGGACTTTATGATTTTCGTCAACTGTGCACTGAAGTCGGTATCTTTGGTGGTGAAGCTCTCGTAGGCCACGACGGAACCCGGCCCATGGATCTTTTCCCAGGCCTGCTTGAAGAATTCGGCCAGCCCCTTGGGGTAGTCACTGGCCACATCGTAAAGGACGGCAGCCTTGGTAAACCCGAACTCTCCGGTTACGAACTTTGCCAGTACCGGTCCCTGAAAAGGATCAAGGAAGCAGCCGCGGAAGACATAGGGCCGGTCTTTCGTGGTGTTGGGATTGGTAGACCAGGGGCTGATCATGGGTGTCTCATAATTGTTGCACACTTCCCCTGCAGGCACTGCCTGTTTGGAGGATTGGGGGCCCACAATGGCGAGGACGTCATCCTGGGTGATCAATTTCGTGGCAACTTTGACCGCTGATTCCGCTTTGGACTCATTGTCCTCAATGACCACTTCAACATTGTACTTTTTCCCTCCGACCATGATTCCGCCGGCGGCTTTTACGTCTTCAAGCCACATCTGGGCCGCATATTTGCTGCCTTCACCAACCTTTGGAATGTCACCGGTAATGGGAACATTCAGCCCGATGGCAATGGTCTTTGCCTCACTGACCGCGGGAAAACTAAATGCCAGGCCAGCCACAATCAATGCCAAAACAATAATCAGTCCTTTCCTCATAGCTTCCTCCTTTAAATAAGTAAAATGGAAAACAAATACGGCATTTGTGCCGATAATTCAACATATTTTTGTGAGCGCATCTGGCCGGTATTCCTGCTTTTTGAGAATTCAGATAGAAAATGCCTGATTTTTGATGAAAACAGCAATCGACAATTATTTTATTGACAACTTCGGCAAATTGGGCTAGCAGAAAAAAGAGGGTATTATGGGAGAAGAAGGTGCAAGAAGTGGGCGGAAAAAACTTGAAGGGTGCCGCTGTTCGAGCTACAAGGGAAAGATGAAACAAGAACAGAACAGTACATGCCATGTTGAAGGAGGGACAAATGAAAGAGATCAGTGAACTGCATTTTGCGGAAGATGTGCGGTATGCGGAAAGCCATGAGTGGGTCAGGCAAGAGGGAGATAAGGTGAGAGCGGGTATTTCGGACTACGCACAAGACCAGCTGGGTGATATCGTTTTTGTGGAACTCCCGGAAGTGGGCTCCTCGTTCAGCAAGGGAGATGAATTCGGCACAGTGGAATCAGTCAAGGCTGTTTCAGAGCTCTACATGCCGGTGGGGGGGGAGATAACGGCCGTGAACGAAGATCTGGAGGGACAGCCCGAGCTGGTAAACAACGATCCCTATGGTGGGGGATGGATGATAGAGATCAGCCCAAGCGATCAGGGGGAGATGAGCTCCCTGATGGAGAAGGATGCCTATCTGGAAAAGCTGAAAGGATAAAAATATGCGCTATTTTCCCCATACCGGTGAAGACATCAAAGAGATGCTGGAAGAAATAGGCCTGGGCTCTCTGGATGACCTCTTCGGCCCGATCCCGGAAGACTGTCGTCGACACGGGGAACTCGATCTCCCCGGGCCCCTGACAGAGTGGGAATTGAATGCCCGCATGGATGCACTTGCGAACGAGATGGCCGTTCCCCCGGACTACAGGGTTTTTCTCGGGGCGGGCAGCTACAATCATTTTGTCCCCGAGGTGGTGAGACAGCTCCTCCTGCGGAGCGAGTTTTACACCGCGTATACCCCGTACCAGCCGGAGATAAGCCAGGGAACGCTCCAGGCGGTGTATGAATACCAGACCCTGACAACAAGGCTCCTGGGCATGGAAGTGGCCAACGCCTCCATGTATGACGGCGCGTCGGCCCTGGCAGAGGCACTGCTCATGGCCATTCGCGTCACAAGAAGACAAAAGGTTGCGGTCTCACGCCTTGTGCATCCCTTTTACCGGAATGTTGTTCAAACCTATCTCGCTGCCCCTGGATACGAGGTGGTTGAACTTCCCTACCGGGAAAACGGGACCACGGATCTGTCCGGGCTCCAAGATCTGGAAGAATATGCAGCCGTGGCAGTCCAGTCGCCCAATTTTTTCGGGTGTATAGAGGACCTGGAATCCCAGGGGAAAACAGTGCACTCAGATCAGAAGACCCTTTTTGTGGTGACGTTTAGCGAGCCTCTCGCCTACGGCCTGGTGAAGCCCCCGGGAGAGCTTGGCGCTGACATAGCCTGCGGGGAAGGGCAGAGCCTCGGCATTCCCCAGTCCTTCGGCGGGCCTGGACTCGGCCTCTTCGCGACACGGCAAAAGTTTGTCCGGAGCATGCCGGGACGACTGGTTGGCAGGACCACGGACAAGGACGGGAGGCCAGGATTTGTCCTGACACTCGCCACCAGGGAACAGCACATTCGCCGCGAACGGGCCACATCCAATATCTGCTCCAACCACGGGCTCTGCGCCCTGGCCGCGACAATGTACATGGCGTGTGTGGGAGGTACCGGGTTCCGTGATCTGGCTCAACTGAATCATGACAAGGCGGAATACCTGAAAGACGGCCTGCGGAAGAGCAGGGCAGAGATTCCCTTTGCCGCTCCCACGTTTAATGAGTTCGTGGTACGGTTCCCCGCCGGTTTCGAAGCGACTCGCGACCGGCTCTTGGAGAAGAAGATGGTAGCGGGGATTCCTCTCTCCCCTTTCTATCCGGAGTTTCCGGACCACTACCTGCTGTGTGCCACTGAAGCGAATACAAGGGAGGATATGGATGCTTTGATCAAGGAGGTTGGATCGTGAAAGAATCCTTAGGGACAACCGGACTTGTTTTCAATGAGCCCCTGCTGTGGGAAAAGGGGAAAAAAGGGAGGACAGGATTTTCCGTCCCCAGGAGGGACGTGGAGCCGTCTCTGCTGGATGAGAGCCTTGTCCGTGAAGGGCCTGATTTTCCAGATTTGAGCGAGCTGGATGTTGTGAGGCATTTTACCCGTCTTTCCCAGTGGAATTTTGGAGTGGACAGCTCCATGTATCCATTGGGATCATGCACCATGAAGTACAATCCCAAGACCAATGAACGTCAGGCGGCCCTCCCCGGGTTTGCCGGTGCCCATCCCCTGCTCCCGGCGGATCTTTGCCAGGGTGTACTTGAAATGATGTTTGACCTTGAACACTATCTTTCAGAGATAACGGGCCTTTCCGGGGTAACTCTTCAGCCGGCGGCCGGTGCCCATGGCGAGCTGACGGGCATGATGGTGGTGCGGGCCTTTCACCGGGACGCGGGATCGCCCAGGAGCAAGATCCTCATCCCCGATACAGCCCATGGGACAAACCCGGCAAGCGCCGCCCTCTGCGGCTTTACCCCGGTACCGGTCAAGTCGGATGAACGGGGGGTCCTCTCCCCGGAGTACGCAGCCTCGGTCATGGATGAAGATACCGCGGGTATCATGGTCACAAACCCCAACACCCTGGGATTGTTCGAGGAGCACATTCGGGAGATCGCCGATATTGTCCATGACAAGGGAGGCCTGGTGTATGTGGACGGCGCCAACATGAATGCGGTCATGGGGATCGTCAGCATGGGGGACATGGGAGTTGATGTCATGCACCTGAACCTCCATAAGACGTTTTCGACGCCCCATGGGGGCGGGGGGCCAGGCTCCGGGCCCGTGTGTGTGAGGAAGGACCTTGAACCCTTTCTGCCGGTGCCGAGGGTGGTGAAGAAAGACGGAAAATACGCCCTTTCCTGGGATTTCCCCAAATCCATCGGAAAACTCCAGGCCTTTTATGGAAATGTGGGTGTCCTGGTTCGGGCCTACAGCTATATCCTGAGCATGGGCAAGGAACTCAAGAAGGCCAGCCAACTTGCAGTCCTGAATGCCAATTACCTGAAAAAGAAGCTCACCGGGGTTTTTCATCTCCCTTACGACCGTCCGTGCATGCATGAATGCGTGTTCTCGGACAAGATCCAGGAAGAGCGCAAGATCACGACTCTTGATATGGCGAAGCGCTTAATGGATTATGGGTTTCATCCGCCCACCATCTATTTTCCCCTGGTGGTGCACGGGGCCATTATGATCGAACCCACGGAGTCTGAATCCAGAGAGACCCTTGACCGTTTTGTGGAGGCCTGCAGGGCGATCGCCAAAGAGGCGGAAAATCATCCTCAATTGCTCCTGGAGTCTCCTACAAAACCAAAGGCCCGCCGTATGAATGAAACAGAGGCGGCCCGAAAACCATGCCTGGCGGGATAGTGAACGTGGTATGAAGCGGGAGCGTATCTGGCATATCGCTGAACTCGGGACACAGCCCTACCGGCCCGTGCTGGACCTGCAGCACCGGCTGGTGGAAGAACTCCAAAAGGGGGAGCTGGAAACGGACACAGTACTCCTCCTGGAGCATGAACCGGTTTTCACCCTGGGCCACAACGGCGGCCGGGAGAATCTCACCGTTTCGGAGAAGGTGCTCAAACAAAAAGGCATCGAGGTTGTGGAAACGGAACGGGGGGGCAATATCACCTACCACGGCCCCGGGCAGATCATCGCCTACCCTATTATCCGCATGAACAGGCTGGCCTTGGGGATTCCCGAATATGTGGAAGGCCTTGAAGAGGTGATGCTCAGGACGTCCTCAGATTGGGGTGTCAGAGCCGAGCGCAACTCCCTGAATCACGGCATCTGGGTGGGAAGGAGAAAGCTCGGAAGCGTGGGGATCGCCATACGGCGGGGCATTTCGTTTCACGGGATCGCCCTGAATGTGAATCTTTCACTGGAGCCTTTTTGCTGGATCAACCCGTGCGGGCTTTCCGGGGTAGCTATGACGTCACTTGAGGAGGAAGGTGCCCAAAACGTGGACGTGGCGCTTGTGAGAGAGGGGATTGTGCGCCATCTGGCGGCCGTTTTTGGAATCAGAACGGCGCCCATAACTCTTCAGGTATTAGAGAGGTCATTTCTCCATGAAGAATGGGCCTGATTTATCACTGCCCGCTTCTTATGAAAGATGCAGAGTTCGCAGAGTATAAACTATTTCTTTCTCTGCGCCCTCTCCGTCTTTGCGGTGACAGGGACATAGGTTAACCTGCTATGTTGGAAAAAGTGCATGAGGTTCCCCTGGAGATTATGAGAACACCGGTACGAGTGAAAAAACCACCATGGCTGAGGAAGCGTCTCCCCACGGGGCCGGGCTATGAAGAAGTGCGGAGGATGATGAAAGGGGACAGCCTTCACACCGTGTGCCAGGAGGCCCATTGCCCCAATCAATGGGAGTGCTTTTCCCGTCACACCGCCACGTTCCTGATCATGGGGGACCGCTGTACGCGGAATTGCCGGTTTTGTGCAGTGGTCCACGGTCCCCTGGCAGAACCGGACGCGGAAGAACCGTCACGTGTTGCGGAGGCAGTTCGATCACTGGGACTCGAATATGTGGTGGTGACCTCGGTTACCCGTGATGACCTGCCTGACGGCGGCGCGGTTTTTTTCGCTGAGACCATCCGGGAGATCCGCCGCAGGAACCCCGGCGCAGACGTGGAAGTGCTCATCCCCGACTTTCAGGGGGATGAGGCCGCGCTTGCCGTAGTTCTTGACGCGGGGCCGTCCGTCCTGAACCACAACATTGAAACGGTTGAAAGGCTTTATCCAACAGTGCGGCCGGGTGCTGACTACCACCGGTCGCTTCAGCTCCTGGAGAGAGCGCATTCATATAACCCTTCTGTCCCCGTGAAGTCAGGTATGATGCTGGGCCTGGGGGAGAAACCGGAAGAGATAAAAAAGGCGCTCAAGGATCTTTTCGAGACAGGGTGCAGGCTCCTTACCCTGGGACAGTATCTCCAGCCGTCGGAGAATCACCTGCCGGTTGAAAGATTCGTGCCGCCCGAGGAATTTGAGACGTGGAAAACAGTGGCCCTGGATATGGGGTTCCTGGCCGTTTCCAGCGGCCCTTTCGTGCGGAGTTCTTACAAGGCGGGTGAGATGTTCGGGGCGGTTTCCGGGTAAGTGCCTTCCCTAGCCCGCATTTCTTACGGACAATCTACTGTGGCGGCGGATAACCCCATGCCTACTGCGTTGCGCTTGAAAATTGACATCGACATAATCCAGTGCGAAGTGCAAAGTGCTGAGTGCGAACTATGAAGACAAAACGCCATTGATCAAGAAAGAAACTCAGAACTCAGCACTGATGACTCAGCACTGTTTTTTTTACGCCTCCGGGTAGTCCCAGAAGGGTGAAAGGAGTGAAAGAGCATGATTGTGCAGATTTACGAGATACAGACCCCTGAAGAAGCGGAAAAATGTATTGAAGCGGGGGTGGATCATTTGGGGAGCGTGGTCCTGTCGGAAGAGGAATGGCGGATCCCCCTTCTGAAAGAAACCATCCGCATGATCCAGGGAGCAGGCCGGAGGAGCAGCCTGATCCCCCTTTTTACCCACAGGGACAATATCTACCGGACACTCGACTACTATGGCCCGGATTACGTCCATTTCTGCGACAACCTGGTATCTGAAGAAAAAGAGGTTCAAGACCTGGAACCGTTCCTCCAGTTGCATGAGGGGGTGAAGAATTATTTCCCTGAAATAGGGATTGTCCGATCCATTCCCCTGCCCCGGGAAGGAAACGAGGGAGCGTTCCCCTTCATGGAGATAGCCAGACCCTTTGAACCGGTGAGTGATATTTTTCTCACAGATACCTGGGTGGAGGACGAACCGGTCACCGGCTTCATCGGTATCACCGGTGAAACCGTTGACTGGGACATGGCCGGGAAGCTGGTGGAGGGGGTGGAAATTCCCGTGATCCTGGCCGGGGGGTTATCGCCCGAAAACGTGGGTGATGCAATCACGAAGGTCATGCCGGCGGGAGCGGACAGCTGTACCCTGACCAACAGCCTGGGCCCGGATGGCAAACCTGTTCGATTCAGGAAGGACGCCGGTAAGGTGCGGGAATTCGTGCGGGAGGTGCGTATGGCGCAAGAGACCATGAAATCGAGAAAAGAGGAACTGGAGAAAAAACTTGAGGACCTGAAAGAACAGCTGCGGGATCGGGAAGCAGCCCTGCCTGCTCACTCGGTGCGGCCCCACCAGCTCCTGGTTATCGAAGAACTGGAAGATGAGATAGAGGCAGTCGAAAAAGAGATCAAGCGGTTGGAAACTATCTAATGGATATTGCTCTGAAATGCCCTCAGTGTGGCGCAGAAGTGAGCCTCGAGGAAGACGCCTCGGTGTTCCGGTGCGAATTCTGTGAGTCGACGCTGATGCCCACGGGAAGAAACGAGGTTCAGTCCTTTTTCTTCCCGCCGAAGGGGACAAAAGAACAGGTTGGGAAGGCCCTCCTCAAGGCCCTGGAAAAAAAGATGGGCCGTTTTGAGATGAAAAAGGCCTCTTTGGTGTATGCGCCATACTGGCGGGTAAAAGGCCTTCTGTTTCAACATGCCTTCGGACGTAAATATGAAAACACCCTTTACGGGGGCACGGCCTATGACTTTTTCAAGGAAATCCGCGCTGTGGCGTACAACCGCACGTTTCCGGCCTTTGCCTCCGACGGGTGGGGTGTTTTTTCCCTGGGCCTGCGGGCCGAAGCCATGAAAATGTGGCCATACAATAAAGAAAAAATGGGAAAGGAATCCCTGGTCCTGAAAGAAGATGTTGCCCTGGAAGAGGCGGTAAAAATGGCCCTTCAGACACCCTATCCCTCGGGCTCCGCCGACCGGGAGAAAATTGAACTCTTGAAGACCCAGTTGATCGGGGAGCGGTACTCTCTTGTGTATTTTCCTTTTTACTGTTTTTCCGTGGTCCAGGACGAAAGCGAGAGAGTCTTTATCGTGGACGGTCTTTCCCACAAGGTCGTAAAAGGGAAACTCGCCCTTGATGAGCTTGAAAAAGAGCCCCGGCGGGAAACGGTGCCGTATCAACCTCTCCAATTCATCCCCTTCAAATGTGCCAACTGCGGATGGGATCTGCCGTACCGGCCGAAGGCCAGGATCCACCTTTGCCGGACCTGCGGCAGGGCCTGGCAGGAGAAGGCCGGGCACTTTCAAGAGGTGCCCTACCGCGTTTGTCTGCCGGACGAAGGAAAACGCATGGGGTCCTTTACCTATCTCCCCTTCTGGAGGCTGACCGTTACCATCAGGACTCCCGGGAGGGAGTACCGGAACCTGAAGGATTTCTATAACCTCTTTCCCCTTCCCAGGGTGATGGACCAGCAAGCGCTCGAAAAGAGGCGAATCCGGTTCCTGATCCCGGCCTTCAGGATACGGAATGCAGCCGCAGTGGACCGGTTTGCTACCCAGATGGCCCGGAATCAACCCGAATTTACTGAAGTCGAGACTGAAGAATTTCGGGAGATCCGGGCGGCCGATGTGTGGCTCCCCCTGGGGGAGGCTATGGAAATGGCAGGCCTTCTGCTCTATTCAATGGTTCCGAAAAGGGCCAGGAAGATCAGGGAAACCGTGAAAGCGGCATCCCTGCAATTGGATGAAAAGATCCTGCTCTGGCTCCCGTTCCTGGGAAAAGGGATATTCTTGCGGGAAGTAAACACGGATTTCGCCATCCAGAAGAACTGCCTGGAGCTGGATTGAATGCCTGGAGAAAGAGTATTGTGCTTACTCCTTCGCTGTGGTATATAACGTTCTGCTTTTCTTAACACAGGTGCGAGGAAGGGTCAGGTGAGCTGGCCCTTCCTGTCTTGTCTTCCAGACACCTGAACCTTTGGATCCGAAATGAGGCCCCCAATGCAACCTGCTATTGATCAACTGACTATCTTTCTACCGTGGACAACATCAAGGTTATCATACCGAACGGGAAACTCTTCGGCGATGTCATCAAGAATGTCTCGCGATATGACACGAGACGGGTGGATCTGGTGATCGGCATCGGCTACAGCTCGTCCATCCAGAAAGCCTATGAGGTGGTGAAAAAGATTCTGAATGATGACGAAAGGGTGCTGTCAGATCCGGCTCCTCAGATTGCGGTTTCTGAACTGGCCGATTCCAGTGTGAACCTGGTGGTGCGGCCTTGGGTGAAAACACCCGACTATTGGGACACCAAGTTTGACCTGACGCGGAAGGTCAAGGAAGCCTTTGATGAGAACGGTATCGAGATTCCTTTCCCCCAGGTGGTCATGCATTCGGCCCAGGCTGACAGCTAGGCACAGTTCATTAACCCTCAAGGACGGCATCGTATTATGATGGGATAATTTTTTCTCACCGCAAAGACGCAAAGTTCGCTGAGAATTTACCTTTTTCCTTTCCGCTGAGAGGGCGGAAAGGAAAAAACAGGCTTCCTTGCGGGGAAAATGATTGTATTTCAGTTGGTTCAAGATGTGGCTGTTTTCTTTTGCCGTCATCTCAACGGAAAAAGAAATAGTTGTTAACTTTGGGGCTTCTGCGCCTTAAGCGAAGCGGGCGGTAAAACGGTGAAAATCACTCCCTGGCCTTGCTTTTTGGTACGGCATAGCTGAGATTTTCGCACAAAGGCGCTGAAAGTCCGATTTTCCAAATTGGAAATGAAATGGTAGTTTCTTGTTTTCAATATCATCGCTCCACCAGCTATGACCGCGACCGCATGGAGGGGCATGGCCTCGACTGGGAAAATCAGCCGAGTGTTTTCAAGGAGTATCCAGGGATAGAACCAATCCCCCTACCGGAGCCGGGACCATTTCCTGAAAAGAACCTATCAGAACTGCTCCGGCAGGAAAAATTGGATCCCGAAGGGTTTACGTTCCATATCAAGGCCCTTTCAACCCTATTGTTCCTCACCTACAGCCTCACCGGCAAAGCGCGGCAGGGGGATGGTTTCTTTTACTTCCGGAGTGTGCCTTCGGCCGGCGCCCTGTACCCGGCGGAATTATACTTCACTGCAAACGGTCTTGCAGGGCTGGATGACGGGTTGTATCATTTCTCCATCGCCCGGCACGGCCTGCACCTCCTTCGGGAGGAACCGCAGGGGAAGGGTGCTGAATCCGGGCCGAGCCTCACCTTTTTCCTCACCTCCATTTTTTTCCGCAGCTGCTGGAAGTACCGGGACCGGGGCTACCGCTACTGTCTCCTGGATACCGGGCATCTTTTGCAAAGCCTGGTTCTTGCCGCCGGCTCTATGGGCGCAAGCCTTTCCTGCTCTGCTGATTTCCCCGACAATCAGGTGAACCGGTTTCTCGGCCTCGATCAGGAGAGAGAAGTCTGCCTCGCGGTAGCAGAGGTCCCGATGAGAAAGGAATCCGTTCTAGGGGTGATCCCTGAAAGTGAAAAACTATCGCAGGATATGGTGGATGCAAGCCGGGTAGCGCTGAAGGAGACGGTCTATTCCGCACCTGTGGAGGCCCATAAGGCGGGCATGTCCATACGCCGGGGAAACGAGGAATCCCTTCCGGCCATGGTATACCGGCTCGGCCCTTCTCCCGATCATTGGGAACCTCTTCCTTCGTTCAGCACCTGGCATGAAGTGGTGCAGTATAAGGACGCGGTTTTATCCCGTCGTTCCAGGCGGAATTTTTTTCAAGAACCCATGCCTGAACCAGCGGTTCATGGACTCCTTGACGGCCTTCTGAAAGGGACGTCTGAAAACACGCGGCAATTCGTCGGAACCGGGGTCCTGGTAAATAATGCTGGGAGCCGAGAGCCCGGCTACTATCTCCTGGACTCCAAAACGGAGAGTCTCGGGATGGTAAAAGAAGGCCCGTTCATGGAAACCATGGCCCATATCTGTCTGGACCAGGCATGGCTTGCCAATGCCGCCCTCCATTTTCTCTTCATGGCCGATCTTGGCGCGCTGGAAGAGCGGTTTGGACCACGGGGATACCGTTATGCCATGCTCGAGGCCGGACGTATGGGAGAAATTCTTTACCTGACTGCGGCTTCCATGGGAATCGGGTGTTGCGGGATCGGCGCGTTTTATGATGAGGAGGCACGACAGCTCCTGAAACTTGATGAGAATACCAGGCTCCTCTACCTGGTGGCTGTGGGCCCGGTCAAACGCGCCTGACGTGATCTTTCATTTTTTGTAGACCAAAATTCCATCGAGTGCGTCTTTATGGTCAAATTCCGAATGAAGGAGGATTTGAACATGAAAAAGATTGGTATTCTCGTGGGAATTGGAGTGCTGACCGGATTATTTGCATTCTGCGGCGTGGCAACCGCAACAGGAAGAGTCGGACACCGTCAGTTTCGACAACAGAAGAGGATAGGTCAGGGAATAAGAAGTGGTGAATTGACCCGGGGTGAAGTCCGAGGGCTGGAGCGCCAGCAGGTGAGAATTCAGCGGACGAAAAGGAGGGCGTGGAGCGACGGGAAATTGCAGCCTTGGGAGCGGGCCCGCTTGGAGTTTATGCAGGACCGGGCGAGTCATCGTATTTATCGTTACAAACACAATGATGTAACCAGATAACATCAAAAACTGAGAGACAGGTGCCCGTCAGGCTGGTATACTCAATATATGCGGGAACAGACCCAAAAGACCAGTGAAACTGAAACACAGGCGGGCACCGCCTCTCAGATCGGAGAGATTGTAATCCGGGCAAAGGAAGGGGACCGGGCCGCCTTCGGGTATCTTGTTTCTCTTTTTCACGAAGATATTTTCCGCATGGTGTACTTCCGGGTGCGATCCGAGGTTGACGCAGAAGATCTGACCCAGGACATTTTCATCCAGGCCCTTAAGGGGGTGGCAAGACTGAAGGAGGTTGATCGGTTTCGGCCCTGGCTCTTTTCCATCGCAATTAATCGAGTGAGGGATTTTTACCGGAAAAGGCGATTTCTGTTTTTTATGGGAACCCCGGGCGAAGCTGAGGTGGTGAAAATGGAGCAGCAGGAGGAAAAAACCGACGCAGAACCCCTAATAAATGTGGAGAGAAAGGATTTTTGGAACCAGATCGGCGGGTTTTTGAAGAAGCTCTCCCGGCTGGAAAAAGAGGTGTTTATAATGCGATTTCTGGACCAGTTGACCCTCAAGGAGATTGCTGAAACCCTTGGGAAGGGGGAGAGCACCGTGAAGACCCATCTTTACCGGGCCTTGAAAAAATTTAAAAAGGAACCGGGAATACAGGCATTGGCAGGTGAAATACAATGAAAAATCACCATGACAAACACCTTACGGAAGACCAGGTTATAAGGGCAGTGGTAGATGAAACTGAACTGCCCGCAGATCTGGGGGCGCATCTTACCGGATGCCCTGAATGCCGAGAGAGAAAGAACCGTCTTGAACTGGAACTGGCAGCATTGGGTGAAGCTGCTTCAAAGCTGGCACCCCGCCCCAGGAGGTCTGTGGTGCTGCCTGAACGAGAGGAAAAAGCCCAAGGGTGGTTTGGAGGGCATCATTCCTGGGCCCTTG
>QMLQ01000020.1 GCA_003646815.1 Deltaproteobacteria bacterium
ATCTTCAAGGGCACGGGTCTTCAGCTCCTTGTCCTTGGTTTTTTCTGCATGGGTATCAGCAAGTTCTGCGGCATGGCTCCACATCCCTTCCTTTTCATAGTGCTTGATTTTGCTTTCAACTCTCGCGCTCTCTTCGGGCGTCTCAATGATGGCAGCCCGGCACCATGAAATCACTTTTTTTACCGGGCCTCCGCAGGCCGGGCATTTTGCGAGAACCGGTTCACGCGTCTGCTGAAATATCTCAAAGCGGGTTCGGCATTTTTCACATCCCTTCCCGGGGGTAACGGCTTCATACTCAT
The DNA here is from genome assembly GCA_003646815.1 of Deltaproteobacteria bacterium. Lineage (GTDB taxonomy): Bacteria > Desulfobacterota > DSM-4660 > Desulfatiglandales > Desulfatiglandaceae > B46-G9. The sequence continues at coordinate 300 of QMLQ01000020.1, forward strand.
AAATGGGCATCAAAAGGCCTCTTTTCGTATAAACGTCTGATCGGTGAACCGGAATATCATCAGTCCGGGTTTCTCCGCCGTCACAGTAGATTATTGGTGAGAAATCCGGGTTAAATCGATACTTGTTGATGTCCTTTCAGTGTTCAACAAAAAATAGACTTTGTAAAGGGGGAAGGATCTATGAATCGGGTATCCGGTTCCAGTTTTTTATCAGGCCGGCAACCCATTCCTCAAATGATAGGTATTTCCCGGTGTGGTAGTCATAGGCCGGTTCAATTGATTTTGTTTCGCCCCTGCTGGATTTTGATTCCATCGCTTTCATCAGGTGTTTCTCCAGGCTGTCTCGGGAAATACCAAATGCACCGGCAAGGAACTTGGTCCCTGCAGGGTTTCGCCACTCTGCAGCCATCTGCCAGAGTGCCTTTGACCGCAACTCGCGCATCATTTCTTCCGGGAGTTCAAGGGTGAGAGCAAGTCTGGCGGCCCTGACGAAATGCCCGCGCTCCCGCTCGGCAATAACCATATCTCTGGTAGGTTCCTGGTCCATTTTTTCTCGTATGTCAGCGTGGAGACACAAAAGGCATGCCAAATCGCCCTCTGGACCCTGATTCGTTTCCGGAATTCCTCAGGTTGTGCGGGCCACGGTTCAGGGATAAAGTCCGGCATCACGAATCGTGATTATTTACGGACTTCTCAACCTTGAACCGTGAACCCTGGAAATTTGAACCTCTTTAATACATATCTTCGGCAGGCATCTGAGGTGCTGCCGGTTTCTTTTTCTCCGGTTTCTCGGCAACCATTGCTTCAGTGGTCATCAGGAGACCTGCCACAGACGCGGCGTTCTGGAGAGAGAACCGGGTTACTTTGGTCGGGTCAATGACGCCGGCCTTTATCAGGTCTTCGTATTTACCGTTTTCTGCGTTGAAGCCGAACGCGTCGTTCCCTTCCTTGACCTTTTGGACTACCACTGAACCCTCAAAGCCTGCATTGTTGGCGATTTGCCTGAGGGGCTCTTCCAGTGCCCGTTTTACCAGATCCAGTCCCAGTTGCTCCTCGCCGTGAAACTTGGCTTTTTCAAGGGCCTTGATGGCCCGGATAAAGGCCACGCCCCCTCCGGGAACGATCCCTTCTTCCACTGCTGCGCGCGTTGCATTCAAGGCGTCTTCGACCCGGTCCTTTTTTTCCTTCATTTCCGTTTCTGTCGCGGCGCCAACTCGGATAACGGCCACCCCGCCGATCAGTTTGGCAAGGCGTTCCTGGAGCTTTTCACGATCATAATCGCTGGTGGTTTCTTCGATCTGAACCCGGATCTGTTTCACCCTTCCTTCCAAGGCATCGCGGCTTCCGCCTCCATCCACAATGGTGGTATTGTCTTTGTCGATGTTGACCCTTTTTGCGGTTCCCAGGTCATTCAGGGTGACGTTTTCCAGCTTGATTCCGAGATCTTCACTGATGACCCGACCGCCGGTGAGGATCGCGATATCTTCCAGCATAGCCTTTCTTCGATCGCCAAAGCCGGGCGCCTTTACTGCGGCGCACTGCAGTGTCCCCCGTATCTTGTTGACCACCAGGGTTGCAAGGGCTTCGCCTTCCACATCTTCTGCAATGATGAGCAAAGGTTTACTCATCTGCGCAATCTGTTCAAGTATAGGGACGAGGTCTTTCATGTTGCTGATCTTTTTTTCATGCAGCAGTATGTAGGGTTCGTCCAGGTTAACCTCCATTTTTTCGGGATCACTGACAAAATAGGGGCTGAGATACCCACGGTCAAACTGCATGCCTTCCACAATTTCAAGAGAAGTCTCCATGCCCTTGGCTTCTTCGACCGTGATGACCCCTTCTTTCCCAACTTTTTCCATTGCTTCCGAAATGATGTCACCAATGGTGGCGTCATTGTTCGCGGAAATTGTTCCCACCTGAGCAATCTCCTTTTTTTCTTTGGTGTGCTTGGAGATTTTTCGCAGTTCTTCCACGACCAAATTGACCGCCTTGTCGATTCCTCTCTTTATATACATGGGGTTGGATCCGGCAGCCACGAGCCTTGACCCTTCCCGGTAAATGGCCTGGGCCAGAACAGTGGCGGTGGTGGTGCCGTCGCCAGCTACATCAGAGGTCTTGGAGGCCACTTCCTTGACCATCTGGGCTCCCATGTTCTCAAACTTGTCTTCCAGTTCAATTTCTTTGGCTACGGTGACACCGTCTTTTGTGATTTTCGGGGATCCCCAGGATTTTTCTATGAGGACATTCCTCCCCTTCGGCCCTAAGGTCACCTTTACCGCATCAGCCAGGATGTCAACACCCTGCATCATCTTCTCTCGCGCTGTGCTGCTGTATTTTATTTCTTTTCCTGCCATGACATTGTCCTCCCACATAACACTGTTGCATCACGCTGGCCTGTCGAAGACTCGGTCGAGCCTTATTCAAGGATGGCCAGGATATCGTCTTCACGCATAATAAGGTGCTCCACGCCATCAATTTTTATCTCGTTTCCCGCATATTTTCCGAATAAAACCCGGTCATTTGGTTTGACCTCCAGGGGAATACGGTTTCCATTTTCATCCTGCTTCCCCGGTCCAACGGCAATCACTTTCCCTTCCTGGGGCTTTTCCTTGGCAGTATCAGGAATGATGAGTCCTCCGGCAGTCTTCTCTTCCTCCTCGATTCTCAAGACGAGAACCCTGTCGTTGAGTGGTTTAATGTTCATAACCAGTCCTCCTTTGCATTAAAATTATCGAAGTTTAAACAGCGTTGCCTGGGAATGGGCCCAGGCAAGACTCATTCGCAAGAAATGGAGTGGCATTTAATTTGCATCCACTTTTTTCAATCTTTTTGAGCTGAAGATATGAACCGCTTCTATGCTAAAACACAGGGACACAAAAGATGAATTGCCACTTGGAAAACGGATAACTTATTAAAATTACTGCTTTTAATTAGTTCGGATAATAAAATAAACACAATTTTCCAGTTGTCAAGGGATGGTTGGAGAATTTTTCAAAATGTATACAGTGTTATCTTCATCCATGACGGTGGCAGAAACAGGCACTGTGGGATGGGAGGAACAAAAGGTCTTGACAAAGACCGGCCAACATCGTAACTTGTCAAAAATTTTGGAGATAAGAGCAACTTTCAAAAAGGGGCAGGGTCGTGACTAGAACAAAAAATATCACTTTGTGTGTGTTTGTGCTAATGCTTTGTCTCGGGATTTTCCAGATGAGTATCCGCCCGTCAGGGGCCCAGCCGCTGACGTATACGGTCCAGGAAGGGGATACCCTTTGGGATATTTGTGCAAAAGTCTATGGCGATGCAGATCTCTGGCCGAAATTGTGGGAGATGAATCCCTTTATCACGAACCCGCACCTTTTGAAGCCGGGCGATGTTATTACCCTCCTGGAAGGTGTGCCTGTTTTGAAAGGCGCCCCGGTATCAATGGCGGGAAAGCCAGCTGCACCAGCAGTTTCCGGTCCGGCTGCTGCACCGCCCGGCGGGTATGAGTTGTCTTCGCTGAAGAACATTGACAGCTTGGGGTATCTCTCCACCAGTGAGGTTGTACCGGAGGGTATTATTGTGTCCGGGGAAACCGATAAAATAATGCTCGGTGTGGGCGACAGCCTTTTTGTAAAAGTGTATGGTTCCGCCAGTGCGGGAGACCGTTTTACTGTTTGCAATATATCTGCACCCCTGAAAGACCCTCATTCCCCTGAAGATGTTGGCTACCTGGTGACATTCCTGGGAAGGCTTCGCATCCTGGAGCAGACCAAGGAGAACCTTTTCAAGGCGGTCATAGAGAAATCCTTCAAGACCATCCGAAAGGGTGATCCTTTGATGAAATATGTGCCTGTTTCCCCCTGTATCAAGCTCACAAAGGGTCCTCTGGGTCTTGCTACCTACATTGCCGCTATCGAAGAGCAGAAAGTGATGGTAGGGCAGTATACCACCATATACTTTCCCAAGGGCTCAGAGCAGGGTGTTGAGCCCGGACAGGTTTTTCAGATAGTGCAAAAAAGAGAGGTGGAAATTCCCGGCGAGGAGAAGGACTCACCAAACACCACCACGCTTCCCGATGCCGTCCTGGGCTATTGTCTTGTGGTGAGTACCACTGCAGATACGGGAACCGGGATCGTCATGTCGGCAAAAAGAGATATCTCAAATGGCGCACCGATGAAAATCCTGGACTGGACAACACCTCCGTCATTTTTTTCTGTTATTCCCTCATGCCGGCCGGAATAGGTCAGATTTCTGAGGATGATCAAGAAATACCTTGACTAACCACCGGTATTCTGTTTTATATACGCGCCGTCCCGTCTCCCGCAATCACGCATGCACAACAACATGAGAGGGGGTAATCTTGCCCCCTTTTCATTTTGAAATGACGAAGAATTCACCCCGAGATATCTTTCCATGGCTCTGCCTATACCTGGTTTCCGGTGTGGGAAATGTAGCCTGTCGGAAACTGATCGAACATTTCGGGAGCCCTGAGGAGATCTTCAGAGGTTCTGTGCCTGAACTCATGGAGGCGGGAGAAATTCGTGAGGGCGTGGCCAGGAAGATAACCCGGAAGGTTTTTTCAATTGACCCGGAGCAGGAAATGAAGCGGGCTGAAAAAATCGGCGCGAATATCATTCCATTCCCTGACTCTTCATATCCTAGCCTTCTGAGAGAAATTCATGATCCCCCGGTTATCCTCTATGCCCGGGGAAAACCGATTCCTCCCCGGCAGGAATTTGTAGCTGTGGTGGGATCACGAAATGCAACCGAATATGGAAAAAGGACAGCCCAGAAGATAGCCCTTGGGCTTGCTGAAAACGGGATCGGTATCAGCAGCGGCCTTGCTCGCGGGGTCGATGCAGCCGCGCACTGGGGATGTCTCCGGGGGCGGGGTTTTACCATTGCGGTCTTGGGTACCGGAATTGACATACGGTATCCCCGTTCAAACGAGAAACTTTTTGACAGGGTGCTTGGACAGGGCGCAGTGATATCGGATTTTCCCATGGGAACAGCCCCGGAACCAAAGAATTTTCCCATGCGCAACAGGATAATTAGCGGAGTCAGCAGGGGAATTGTGGTTGTGGAAGCCACGAGACAGAGCGGGTCCCTGATAACGGCCGGCCTGGCCCTTGAACAGGGGCGTGACGTGTTTGCGGTTCCCGGAAGTATTGATTCATTCAAGAGCCGCGGTCCTCATTTTCTCATTAAACAAGGGGCCAAACTGGTTGAGCATGCTGAAGATATACTCAGTGAAATTGGATGGCCGTACGCTTTGGAAAATCACGGGGAAGATGAAAATGGCGAGATGCCGGTTCCGGGGCTAGAACCTGATGAAGACCGGGTTTTTAAGTGCCTGGGTCCATACCCTATGCACATTGATGAGATTATCCGGTCCACCGGATACGCACCGGGGGAAATATCAAGCATCCTGACGAGGCTTGAGTTGATGGGGCTGGCCGTGCAGATGCCCGGAATGATGTTTGTGAAGGCACAAAGAGAGGAATGATTTGAACAAACCAGCGAAACAAAACCTCCTTATCGTGGAATCGCCTGCCAAGGCAAAAACCATCCAGAAATATCTGGGAAAGGGTTTCCAGATCCTTGCGTCGGTGGGCCACGTGAAAGATCTTCCGGTCAACAAGCTGGGAGTAGAGGTAGAAAACAACTTTGCTCCCGAATATGTGACGATAAAAGGGAAGGGAAAGATCCTCAGCGCCCTGAAAAAGGCGGGGAAAAATGCCCAGGCCGTTTACCTGGCGCCGGACCCGGACCGTGAAGGGGAGGCAATTGCGTGGCATATTGCCCAGGAGCTGGAGAACGGAAAAAAACCGATCTTTCGCGTTCTGTTTAATGAGTTGACCGAGAGGGCAATCCGGGAAGCCGTTGCATCGCCTGGAACCATCAACCAGGACAAATTCGAATCGCAGCAGGCCAGGCGAATTCTTGACCGGTTGGTTGGATACCAGATTTCTCCCCTTCTATGGTCCCGTGTGAAGCGAGGACTGAGTGCCGGCCGGGTACAGTCAGTGGCATTGCGACTCATCTGCGACAGGGAACGGGAGATCCAGAAATTTGATCCACGGGAATACTGGTCTCTTACAGCGCATCTTTCAGCGGATGAACCGCCCCCGTTCAAGGCGCGTTTGAGCGAGTACGACGGCAGCAAAATAGAGCTGAAGAATGAGAGTGAGACACAAAAAATCATGTCCGAGGTGTCGGGCAAGATTTTCACCATACGAACCGTCGCCAAGAAGAAGAAAAAGCGAAATCCATCCCCGCCGTTTATTACCAGTACGCTTCAGCAGGAAGCGTACCGAAAGCTGCGGTTTTCAGCAAAAAAAACCATGTCTGTTGCACAGAACCTGTATGAGGGAGTGGAGCTTGGGAGAAAGGGACAGATAGGTCTCATTACCTACATGCGGACAGACTCCTTCCGGCTTTCAGGGGAAGCGGTACAAGAGGCGCGGGGATTCATTGAAAAGAAATTCGGTCCGCCGTATCTTCCTGCAAAACCCAATTCCTTCAAGAGTAAAAAGGGCGCGCAGGAGGCCCACGAGGCCATTCGGCCCACTTCCGTGAACCGGTCCCCGGAAGAGATTGCAGGATATTTGAACAAGGACCAGTTGGCCCTGTACAGACTCATCTGGAACCGGTTTGTGGCCTGTCAGATGTCCCCGGCGCTCTTTGACCAGACACAGGCTGATATGGAGGCGGGAAAAGCGATTTTTCGTGCTTCAGGTTCCATAAAGGTCTTTGATGGGTTTACCGTTCTGTACGAAGAGGGGGTGAACGGGGTCTCAAAAGAAAAAAACAGCGAGGATATGATACTTCCGCCGCTCAAAAAGGGCGAAAAAGTTGCCTTGCTGGAATTGGAGCCTGCACAACATTTCACCCAGCCCCCGCCGCGGTTTACCGAGGCCACGCTCATCAAGGCACTGGAAGAGAGAGGCATCGGTCGGCCTTCGACCTACGCAACGATCCTGAGCAACATAAGGAATCGAGACTACGTGTACGTTGAGAAACGCCGATTCCACCCCACTGAGCTGGGGTTGCTGGTCACGGACCTCCTGGTTATGAATTTTTCTGACATCCTGGATCCGGCCTTTACTGCTCAGATGGAGGAAAAACTTGATCAGATTGAGCGTGGTGAAATCGCCTGGACAAAAGTATTGGATGAGTTTTACCGCGCCTTTGGAAAGGACCTGGAAAAAGCCCAGCGGGAAATGAAAGGCGAAGTGGTTACTTCCCTCACCTGCCCGGAATGCAAAAGGTCAATGGCAATCAAGTCGGGCAAAAACGGGCTGTTCCTGGCATGCACCGGCTATCCTGAATGCAGGTATACCGCCAATTTCACGCGGGACGAAAAAGGAGATATCGTCATGGAGAAGCCCTCCCATGTTCAGGATGGAGAGGAAACGTGCGAGATGTGCGGGCGGCCCATGGTGGTGAAGCGGGGAAAATTCGGGGAATTCCTGGCATGTACCGGATATCCGGAATGTAAGAACACACGGAACATAGGAGCAAAAGAAGAGTCAGGGCTTTCCCAGGTCTTTCCAGAAAAAAAGTGCATCCTCTGCGGCGCGAACATGCTGATCAAACGGAATAAATCCGGGCAGCGGTTTCTTGCCTGTGAGCGCTATCCCGCGTGTAAACACACAGAGCCCATGAGTACTGGAGTACCCTGCCCGGAAGAAGGGTGCGACGGGACGCTGGTGGAAAAGGTCTCCCGGAAGGGGAGAGTATTTTATGCATGTGACCGCTATCCCGACTGCCGTTTTGTCATGTGGGATGAACCCTATAACGCAACCTGCCCCATATGCGGGACCTCGGTACTGCGCATCAAGAGACCGCAAAACGGGGGGCCCGTATTGAGCTGTCGAAAAAAGGGCTGTGATTTCAGAAAGCCTTTTGAGCCGGTCTCAGACGATTGACCGGCGGGGCAACTAATACATCAGGACGGCTTTTTGTCGTTTCTTGCCACATAGAGACTGCTTTTTTTCCAGCCTTCGCGTTTTTCCTGGGATTTTTTGAGAAAGCATTGCCCCTTCTTATCCCGGACATCGTGGATAGCGTGTCTGAGGACAGTAACAGGAAGACCACCCTTCATGTGCAGGGTAATTTCATATCGGTTGAACCCGGATATGATTCCCTTCAAGACCTCTCCCTCCAGCAGGGTGAAGAAAAGCACCACTCTGTCTTTCATCAAGGGGAATAAAGTCTTGTTTTTGACATGATGCCGGTAGCGAGGAGAAAAGTGCGGTCCCAGGTTCAACGCTTCCACCTTACTCTCCTGCTTCAGGAGAGGTTTCACGGAGTCGGCGAGTTTTGCGGGATACAGAAACTTGATCTGGACCTTTGGAAGAACTTCCTTTTTCCCCTCACCACAATCAACGGTTACATCATACGTGACCGTTTCAATGATTCTGGCCTGAAAGCACCGATGCGGGTGGGCGTGAATCTCCCAGGGCTGATTGTCCAGGACAGCCTGATCAAATACTGATTCGTGATAGTGTTCTTCAAGGTATTCGTCAAGACCGATGAGATATCCCATTGCCTTCCCTTATGAATTTTTCAGGCTTTTCTTCATCTCATCCTCGAATTCTTTGAAAAAACGGTCCTTTTCCTTCCAGTCAGGGCCGAATCGCTTGTCAAAGTATCCACCCAGCCTGTCAAAGAGCTTTTTCCAGAGGGAGGCACCTTTGTTTGTTATGATATCTTCCAGGAAAGGTCGAAGTTCAGACATTTTTTCTTTCGGGAGAAATGTAAGTGCACCCAGCTTCATGGATTTTTTCAGGGCCTCCGGGGTAACCGCATGGGCGGTCAGCATAACTGTCGGAAACTCACGGGATACGGAAGTCTTCAATAGTTCAAAACCGTTTACCCCCATGATGTCCAGGATCACCATATCGTATGTATAACTTAACAGGTATTGAATAGCGGTGTCATAATCCATTGCTTTGTGCACTAACGCCATATCGAGCTCTTCTTCAATAGTTTCAAGCACATCGGGCTCATCATCAACAGCCAGAATGATCTTGTCTTTCAGTGGGCTTTTTTGTTCGGACATATTTTTCCCCTTTCGTGTTTTGGTGGTTCATCTGTTAAATGGAAAGATCGGGTATTTTTTGCTGCATCTATCTTTTTATATCAAGAACGGAATACAGGGTCAAATCAATATTGCTATCCTGCCGTTCCATGAAGAAGAGGGCTGGAGAAAAAATTTCTTTGAAAAGAAGACTGAACTGGTTAAACTAAAATATCCGTCTGAAAATTTGAAAAATGAGAGAGGGTCCTTGAAAGGAGTTGCCGGGAAATATGACCACAGATCCAAAAAAGGCCATCGCGGACACGAAATCTCCCAAGAAACGGAAGAGAGGCTGGTGGAGCCGTTTTCTGGAGCGCCTCGCTAAGGCAAACGCAGAATCGCCGGCTGTAGTATGCCGCCACTGAAGCATTAATCGACCGGGACCGGGACGTCCCTGACAGAACAATTTGAAAAGGAAAACAGAGAATGAAAATAGCACAGGTGTTTCACGAGGACCGTCTCATGGTGGGGGAAATCAAGGATGACATGGTAATGCCCCTTGCGTGGGATGGAACCCTGGTGGACTTGATCCAGAGAGACCGAATGCCGGAACCTCTTGATCGGGCTCCATTGAATTTGGACGATATTCGCTGGGCACCGGCAGTGACCAACCCTGGAAAAATCATTGCCATTGGATTGAATTATCAAGACCACGCAAAAGAGAGCAAAGGGAAGGTGCCTGCTTTTCCGCTTGTCTTTGCCAAGTTCCCCAGCAGCCTTTTGGGCCACAAGGAGCCGATCACATGGGAGGAGAAAGCGACCCGAAAGGTGGATTTTGAGGCGGAACTGGCCGTCGTCCTGCAGAGAAGGGTCCGGAACTGTTCTGAAGAGGATGCAATGGACGCGGTTTTCGGGTTTGCCTGCGCCAATGATGTGAGTGCACGGGATCTCCAGTTCGGGGATGGACAGTGGGTTCGGGGAAAATCCCTGGACACCTTCTGCCCTCTGGGGCCTTGGGTCGTGACAAAGGATGAAATTCCGGACCCCCAGGATCTCGGTATTCGGTGCCTGGTGAACGGAGAGCCGATGCAGGACAGCCGAACAAGCCGGATGTTTTTTCCTGTTTCAAGGCTCATCAGCCTGCTGTCACGCTATTTCACTCTTTTCCCCGGGGACATTATCCTGAGCGGAACCCCTGCCGGGGTAGGGGCTTTTCGGGATCCGTCCATCTATCTTAAAGATGGTGATGAAGTTATTGTGGAGATTGACGGTATCGGGAGGCTCATAAATACCTGCCGCGTCATCTGATGTTCTTGGGGAGACCCGGAAGCCACACGAAGTTTATTTGGGAACATGCTTCTAAGGGCGCGGGAAGTATCGGCGAGTGGACCTGGTCACGGAAGATCTTGTTTGGCGACGTCCGACCTTCCCGGCTATGAAAATGCCTATGAGCCGGTCATGGAGGTCATAGATAGCACTGTAGTTGAAGCGGGAAAGGATGCGGGAGAGGGCGGTGTCAAGCGGCGTTTTGTGGAATGATCCCGAGACGGTGGCATCTTTAACCTTTTCTTCGCCGTGAACCTTAAGCCCTTTTTTTTCTTTTAACTCATTGAGAACCAGGTTGAGTGGGGCTTCCCTCAGCTCTGCGGTCACCAGGTCCCCGGAAAAGGCGAGAAATGCCTTTTGCTCATTTCCATGAAGGAGGCTGGGGAAAAGAGAGACAAATGTGCAGAGGAAAATCAACAGGCCGGATTGTTTCCTAGGACGCCGCATGAGAAAATTCTACCCTTGTGGCTGAAATAAAGCAACAGCTTTCTCAAAGGAGAAGACGGATGGAGTATGAAACCATAACGTATGAGGAAAAGGAGCGGATTGGTACCATCACCCTGAACAGGCCCGACAAGAGAAACGCTCTTTCGCTGGAGCTGCTTGAGGAATTGTCCCACTGCGTGCAGTCGGCGGGAAAGGAAAAAAACGTGAAGGTCCTGATTGTGAAGGGTGCAGGTGCGGCCTTTTCCGCGGGCCATGATATGCAACAGATCCTCGGGGAAGAACTGGATGATATTCGCCACCTTTTCGATACCTGCGCGGAGCTGATGCTCCTGATGCACAAGATTCCCCAACCGGTCATCGCCCAAGTCCACGGCATTGCTACGGCCGCGGGATGCCAACTGGTGGCCGCATGTGACCTCGCGGTTGCGGGTGAGAGTTCGCTTTTTGCCACACCGGGCGTCAAGATCGGACTTTTTTGCACCACCCCTATGGTGCCTTTGAGCCGGGCTGTGGGCCGGAAAAAGGCGCTGGAGATGCTCCTTACCGGCAAATTCCTGCCCGCGAGGGAGGCCATGGCTCATGGTTTGATCAACATGGTGGTTCCTGACGGGAAATTGGAAGAGGAAACAATGGGATTGGCAAGGGAAATCGCCCAATACAGTCTGGTAACCATCGGGATTGGAAAGCAGACGTTTTATCGGCAGATTGAAATGAGTGATGCGGGTGCATACCACTATGCAAAGGAGGTAATATCCGCAAATGCCGTCATGCCTGATGCCGTGGAAGGGATGTCGGCGTTTTTTGAGAAACGGGACCCTGTCTGGGAATAAAGAGTAATAGGAGGGAAAAATGGCCAACGGCAAACCTACTCGCGAAGAAGCCTGGGAATTACTTACGAAGTACAACAAGAATGAGAGCCTGATCAAACACGCACTGGCGGTGGAAGGCGTTATGCGGTATTTTGCAAGAAAGCGTGGGGAGGATGAGGAAAAATGGGGGATCATCGGACTTGTGCATGACCTTGACTATGAACAGTATCCAGACCAGCACTGCACCATGAGTGAAAAGATACTGCGGGAACATGAATGGCCGGAGGAATACATCCGGGCCGTTGTCAGCCATGGGTGGGGGATCTGTTCAGACGTGGAACCCAAGACAGTCCTCGAAAAGACCCTCTACGCCATCGATGAACTCACCGGTCTGGTGGTGACAACGGCCCTTGTCCGACCGTCCAAGAGCGTCATGGACCTGAAGGCAAAATCCGTGAAGAAGAAGTGGAAGGATAAGCGCTTTGCCGCAGGGGTGGACCGCTCCATTATTGAAAAAGGCGCTGCTATGCTGGGGATGGAATTGAAAGAAATGATCACCGATACCATTATGGGCATGAGAGAGGTGGCTGAGGCCATCGGATTGAAGGGCGTAACAGAGCCCTGATTACCATCAGGGCGTCATCTGTGGCGTTGCCTTCGATCGCTCCTCCTTGCGACGTATTGTTGATACGACTCAGTCGTCGCTCCTCAATGCCTTACATGACACCTTGCTGGCAATCAGATAAAAATAAATTTCCTCAAAACGATCGATAGAGAACCTGAAACATAATTGAGCTGGAGGGTCTGCCGGGGGAAGGATTGACATACTATGCCTGTTTTTCTATAGTCTGCACCTAACCCGCATTTCTCACGGGCCATCTACTGTGGCGGAGGAAAGCCCCATGGCTCCTGCGTTGCGCTTGAAAAATGACTTTGACGTACTGCGAGTACGCCTTCATCCATTTTTCTTCGCGCGCCTTGTGTCCATGAGCCTTTCCGCGACGTCGCTACGAAGGTCCGTGAGAAAAGCGGGCTAAATGTTTTTGACCACTCATGACAGCTGTTTTGATACTTTTTGAAGGAGGAAATGTACTATGCGGAAGATGTTCTTTTTTATCGTGTTTTCGTTGGTTTTCTTGGTTGGAAGCGCTGCTTTTGCCGGCAAAGAGATGAAGGTGGGTTTTGTCTATGTTACCCCTATAGGAGATGGAGGCTGGTCTTATGCCCATAATCAGGGACGGCTCGCGATAGAGGCCATGCCCGGTGTCAAGACCACCTATGTTGAGGCGGTGAAAGAAGGGCCGGATTCAGAGCGGGTAATGCTGAATATGGCCCGGAAAGGGTATGATCTCATTTTTGCGACGAGCTATGGGTACATGGATCCAATGCTCAAAGTTGCCAAGCAGTTTCCCAAGACGGTGTTCATGCACTGTTCCGGTTTCAAGCGGGCAAAAAACATGGGAACCTATTTCGGGAGAATGTACCAGGCCAGGTACCTGTCGGGCATCGTGGCCGGGTCCATGACCAAGTCGAATATTCTCGGGTATGTGGCGGCATTCCCCATTCCTGAGGTGATCCGGGGAATAAACGCCTTTGCCCTGGGGGCACAGTCCGTGAACCCCAAGGCCCAGGTTCGGGTGGTGTGGACCAAGACCTGGTACGATCCTGCCACTGAGAAAGAAGCTGCCAAGAGCCTTCTGGACGTGGGCGCAGACGTGATCACCCAGCACCAGGATTCTCCTGCGGCCCAGGAAGCGGCTCAGGAAAAGGGAGTCTATTCCATTGGATACGACTCCGACATGTCCAAGTTTGCCCCAAAGGCGCATTTGACCGCACCTATCTGGAACTGGGCGCCGCTTTACAAGAAGCTGGTGAAGGAAGTGCGCCAAGGAACGTGGAAAAGCGAATCCCTGTGGCCGGGCATCGAAGAAGGAATCGTCGGGCTCTCTCCATTCGGAGCCATGGTGCCGCAGAAGGTGCGGACAATGGTCCAAGCGAAAAAAAAGGCCATCGCATCCGGAAAAGCGAAGATATTTGTGGGCCCGATCAAGGACCAGAAAGGAAAAGTACGTATAGCAGCGGGAAAGGCGGCGCCTGACAAGGACCTGCTGGGAATGACCTGGTTCGTGCAGGGAGTTGTGGGGACAACCGAGTAACCATCAAGACGGCAAACCTGCGGTCCATGATGTGACGATACTTGGGTCTGAAGGGTTTCTTAGTTGAGCATCACACATACAAATGGGAAAGGGTAGCAGGATACCCAATGCTTGCGTTTAAGATCACCAGGAAACAGGAACTCTCACTGCGGAGTTCCTGTTTCTTACTTTTCGCCGCAATAGCCGTGTCTCTCTGTATGAGTGCGGTGCTCCTTCTCATGCATCACAAATCGCCCGTGGATGGGATTGCACTTCTTTTCGAAGGGGCATTCGGTTCTCTGTGGGCCCTGGAAGAAAGTCTGATCAAGGCGATTCCCATCTTCCTTTGTTCGCTCGGGGTCGCAATGACCTTTCGTCTCCAAATCTGGAATATCGGTGCGGAAGGACAGTTTGCCCTGGGTGCGGTCGGCGCCACCTGGGTGGCACTCCTTTTCCCTGATTTACCTGCCCTGGTACTGCTGCCTTTTATGCTCTTGGTAGCGTTGACAGCGGGGGGCATCTGGGGCCTGGTCCCTGCGGTGCTCAAGATACGGCTCCGGGCCAATGAGATTATTGTTACACTTATGTTGAACTACCTCGGAATCCTTTTTCTGGAGTACCTGGTCTACGGGCCCTGGAAAGACCCGGTAAGTTTTGGGTTCCCAATGACCAGCCAGTTTTCAAACAGCGCCATCGTGGGAACCATCGGGGGTACCAGGATCAACTGGGGCATCATCCTGTGCATTGTGCTGGGTGTAACGGTGTGGATAGTACTCCGGTACAGCAGGCTTGGCTATGAACTCAAGGCAAGTGGCGAAAACGTGAAAGCGGCGCGCTACGCCGGCCTTCCCTATGACCGCCTGGTGATCTTTGTGATGGTTTTCAGCGGGGCCCTGGCGGGTTGTGCAGGTTTCCTGGAAGCTTCAGCGAACCTCAATCGACTTCAGCCAAGTGTGATTGCGGGATATGGGTACACTGCGATTGTGGTGGCATGGCTTGCAAGGCTGAACCCCCTGTATATTGGAGTGGCGTCCTACCTGCTGGCCGGGCTCAAGGTGGGGGTGGAAAACATGCAGCTGGAATTGCAGGTGCCTGCCGCCTTCGGCGGAATTCTGGAGGGTTTGATCCTGCTCACGGTCCTCGCAGGCGGATTCTTTACCCAATACAGTATCAGTATCAGGAGAAAACAGTGAACGCCAATATCCTGGTGCCCCTTCTGGCCGCAGCTGTTCAGTCCGGCACACCCATCCTTTACGCCACTCTTGGCGAGATCCTTACAGAGAAGTCCGGAGTGCTTAACCTTGGAGTTGAAGGAATTATGATGGTTGGTGCCTTGGCCGGCTTCCTGGCTTCCATGTACACGGGAAATCCTGTTGTTGGTTTTATTGCCGGGGGAATTTTCGGGGCTCTCATTGCGGGGATCCACGGGTTGGTATGCCTGGTATTCCAGGGAAACCAGGTTGTTTCCGGCCTTGCTCTGACTATTCTCGGGACCAACCTGGCCAACTACCTGGGAACCCCCCATGTGGGACACAGCGCACCGGGATTCGGAGTATTTCCCGTCCCCTACCTGTCCGGGATCCCAATTGTGGGACCTGTTTTTTTTAAACTTGATATGCTGGTCTATGTTTCCTATGCAATGCCGTTCGCAGTCTGGTTCTTTCTGCAGTATACCCGGTGGGGCCTTGCCCTGCGGGCGGTCGGTGAAAACCCTGAAGCAGGATCGGCCGCGGGCCTGAACGTTGCGACATATCGGTGGGCAGGAATCCTGGCAGGAGGATTCCTGGTGGGGCTGGGAGGTGCGTACCTCTCTCTTGCCTACACGCACCTGTGGACGAACGGTCTTTCCGCGGGTCGGGGCTGGATCGCTGTTGCCCTGGTTATTTTCGCTTTTTGGAAACCCGGGAGGGCGGTGCTGGGAGCATACCTCTTCGGGGGAGTGATGGCCTTTCAGCTTCGTCTTCAGGC
Organism: Deltaproteobacteria bacterium; assembly: GCA_003646815.1. Lineage (GTDB taxonomy): Bacteria > Desulfobacterota > DSM-4660 > Desulfatiglandales > Desulfatiglandaceae > B46-G9. The sequence goes on from QMLQ01000020.1 coordinate 15,995, forward strand.
AACGGGGACCAACCTGCCTTCGTCACTGCTCCTGATGCTGCCGTATGGATTGACCGTGTTGGTCCTAGTACTCGCTTCCTGGAAGGTAAAAGGGGGCGATGCGCCGGCAGTCCTGGGTGTTAACTATGAGCCGCCGGAATAATTGCTTGCATTTTTGGGATGGTTTTCCGTCTAAAATGAACCTAAATCATAAATAATCCACCGGTTCTACCGGTGAGAATTGAAAAGGCTCTGCTGTTTCCCGCGAAAAGAGAGACAGTATGTTTAAGAGGAGAAACGCTTATGGAAGATCGTCAAACTCGATATACAAAGAACTATCCTATTTCCTGGCAGCAGCTGCACCGGGATTCGAAGGCCCTTGCATGGAGGCTTCTGGACGGAGATTTTTTCAAGGGCATTATCGCGGTGACCCGGGGCGGGATGGTTCCAGCAGCGATCATTGCCCGGGAGCTGGATATTCACCTGGTGGACACGGTGTGTGTTTCCAGTTATGACTGGCAGGATCAAACCGGGGAAATTGAGGTCCTCAAGGCCGTGGAAGGCGACGGAGAGGGATGGCTGATCATTGATGACCTGGTGGATACCGGAAAGACGGCCAAGACCGTGAGGAACATGCTCCCCAGGGCCCACTTTGCCACCGTATACGCCAAGCCTGCAGGCAGGCCCCTTGTGGACACCTTTATTACTGAAGTGAGTCAGGACACCTGGATTCTGTTCCCCTGGGATTCCGAATCACAATTTGTGCAGCCCATTATCGGCAGGATGAGAGAAAATACATGAACGACACCGCCGATCCCCTTGTACGCCTTGAATCCATAAGCAAAACCTTTGGCCGTGTGAAGGCCAACAGGGACATTACGCTCCATATCAGGGCAGGGAAAGTCAAAGCGCTCTTGGGGGAAAACGGGGCGGGAAAAAGTACCCTTATGAGCATTCTTTCAGGACGTCTGAAGCCTGACAGCGGCAGGATCATCATTAAGGGCATTCCCCAGAAGGGCTATTCTACGAAAACGGCGATTCAAACAGGGATCGGGATGGTTTACCAGCACTTCATGCTGGTGGAAGCCATGACCGTTACAGAAAACATTTTTTTGGGGAGAAAAGAACGCTTCCTGCTCAAGTCAAAAGAGATGATCGCAAAGGTTGACGAACTGATCAAGACCTATGGGCTGCAGATTGATCCCGTATCAAAGATATCAGACCTGTCCATGGGGGAACGGCAGCGGGTGGAAATTCTGAAGTTGTTGTACCGACAGAGCCGCATCCTTATCCTTGATGAACCGACTGCGGTTTTGACTCCCCGGGAGATCGAGCAACTCTTTGATGCCGTGCGTGCCATGGCCGCCCAGGGAAAAGCTATTGTGTTCATCAGCCATAAACTGGAAGAGGTCATGGCGATTGCCGATGAAATCGCAATCCTGAGGAAAGGATCTGTGGTGGATGAAATGCCTGCGGAATCAGTCCAGTCCAAGGCCGAGCTGGCAAAACGCATGGTTGGCAGGGAGGTGCTGCTGAAGGTCGATCGCGAACCTCTGGAGCCCAGGCAGGTTGTCCTGCGGGTACGAGGGCTGCGTGACAGCGTGCTGGACGATATCAGCTTTGACCTGCGCCAGGGTGAAATCCTCGGGGTTGTGGGCGTTGCAGGGAATGGGCAGAAACGTCTTGTAGAGGTGGTTTCAGGACTCGAACCTCCCCAGGAAGGGGAGATCAGAATCCTCGGAGAACAATGGATTCGCTTCTTTTCAAAAAAGAGATGGGACGCGAGCCTGAGTTATATTCCCGAGGATCGGATCGGCGTAGCCTCGTGCATGGGCCTGGATCTTGTTGACAACTTTTTGCTGACCACACGTGAAGGATTTTCATCAGGGCCATGGCTCAAACGAGCGGAAGCGGAGAAAAAACTCAAAGAGCTCATTGAGAAGTTCGGTATTAAGGCGCCGAGCAGCAGAGTTACAGCCCGCCAACTCTCCGGTGGGAACCTCCAGAAAATGGTCCTTGCAAGAGAATTTTTTCGGCGGCCCCGCCTCATCGTTGCTGAACAACCTACCCAGGGACTTGATATCGGTGCTACGGAAGATGTATGGAGGATTCTCCTCAAGGCACGGGAGAGGGCGGGAATTCTCTTGATAACAGGAGACCTGAGAGAGGCGATGACCCTTTCAGACCGGATCGGGGTTATGTTCGGCGGAAGGCTGATGGACCTTTTCCCGGTTAGCGACGAGGAAAAAATGGAAAAAATAGGTCCCCTGATGGCGGGGATCGAGACTTGATTGTGGAGGGGAACATTTCGAAAAGGGTTCCTGCTGTCATGATTCCTTCCCCCGGTGTACCTGTCCTTAAACAAGTCCGCAAAAGCGTTTTATCTTGACTATGTCGACCAAGTAGATTAAAAATTTTTGTTTAATTTGCGTTAGTTTTCCAGGAAATATGGATCAATGCCGAGGTTTGTCGGTATTGCATTTGAAGGGATATGTGGATGGAGAAAAAAAATCCTGTTTTAATGGAGAGAATGGAGAAAGGCCGGAAGCTGCAGGAAAGGGGGGTCGATCTCTACCCTTCGGGCGGTGATGTTGACATGAGTATTTCCGAGGCGTTTGAACGTTTTGGAAATCTTGGCGAAGAAGAACTGAAAAATGAAGAGAAATCCTACGCCTTGGCGGGGAGAATCGTGTCACGACGGGACTTCGGGAAGGCCTCTTTTATTCACCTGAATGACAGGGGCGGACGCATCCAGAGCTATATCCGCAAGGATAAAGTGGGTGAGGAATTGTTTGAAATTTTCAAATTGATGGATATTGGCGATTTTATTCGGGTGAAAGGGACTTTTTTCCGCACCAGGACAGGCGAGTTAACTCTGCTGGCAGAGGAACTCACTCTTCTCTCGAAATCTCTTCGGCCGCTCCCGGAGAAGTGGCACGGGCTGAAAGATGTGGAGACCCGATATCGGCAGCGCTATCTTGACCTCATCGTCAATGACGAAGTCAAAGATGTTTTCGTGCGGAGGGCGCGTATTACTCAGGCCATCCGGGATTTTTTTACTGAAAAAGATTTTATCGAAGTGGAAACGCCGATGATGCAGACTATCCCCGGAGGTGCCACTGCACGGCCATTCAAGACATACCATAACGCCCTGGCAATGCCGCTCTATTTACGCGTGGCGCCGGAGCTGTATCTGAAGAGACTGGTGGTGGGAGGTCTGGAGCGGGTATTTGAAATTAACAGAAATTTCAGGAATGAAGGTATCTCCGTTAAGCACAATCCTGAATTCACCATGCTCGAGTTTTACATGGCCTATGCAACCTATGAGGACCTCATTGAAATTACGGAAGAACTTTTTTCAGGACTTGTGCGTCTCATTCACCAGGCGGACCGTATCGTGTACCAGGGAAAAAGCATTGATTTCACCCGTCCGTGGAAAAAAATCTCGCTCAAAGATGCACTGATCCAAATAGGGGGAATAGAGGAAAAAGCCTTCAACGATCGGGAGGCGGCAGTGGAGGCGGCGAGAGCGCACGGCATTGATATATCGTCAAAAGAAAGTCTTGGAAAACTGATAACAAAGCTTTTTGATGTTCTGGTTGAACCTCAGCTGATCAATCCCACTTTTGTCGTGGGCTACCCGACTGATGTTTCGCCTCTTTCCCGGAGAAACGACGAAAACCCCGACCTGACAGATCGTTTTGAGCTTTTCATCGGAGGATCGGAAATCGCCAATGGTTTTTCGGAGCTCAATGACCCGGTGGACCAGAAAAAACGGTTTGAACAGCAGGTGGCGCTTCGCAAGACAGGTGACGAAGAAGCCCAGTTCATGGACGAAGATTATATCACGGCCCTTGAGCACGGTATGCCGCCCACAGCAGGGGAGGGAATCGGCATTGACCGGGTCATCATGCTGTTGACGGATTCTCCTTCTATCAGGGATGTTATCCTTTTCCCCCTCATGAAGATCAGGCAGGACTAGTTAGGACATGTTTTTTGAATTTTTCCTGGGGTTGAGATATCTCAGAGCCAAACGAAAACAGACATTCATCTCCATTATCTCCATTATTTCAATCCTGGGAGTGATGGTAGGGGTTATGGCCCTGATCGTCGTCCTGTCTGTGATGAATGGATACCGTGCTGATCTCATGTCGAAGATTCTGGGAGTTAACTCCCATGTCCTGGTGTTGAGCTACGGCGGTGCTTTCGACAGGTATACAGCGGTGATGGATCGGACAAGAAATGTAAAGGGAGTCGCGGGGGTCACCCCTTTTATCTACTCCCAGATTATGGTCAGCCACGCAGGCAATACGTCCGGAGCTATTTTGAGAGGGATTGATCCCGGCACGGTGGGTGACGTGCTGGCCATTCCTCAAATGGTCAAAGGAGTGACCATTTCATCGCTTGAGCAGCATTCCGGCGGGTTGCCTACGGTCATTGTCGGAAAAGAATTGGCAAGGCAGATCGCAGTTCACCAGGGCGACATCTTGACGCTGGTATCTCCTGAGGGAAGGCTTACTCCGCTCGGGAGGGTCCCCAATACCCGGAAGTATCGTATAGCCGGATTGTTTGATTCAGGGATGTATGAATACGACGCCTCAATGGTGTATATCTCTATCAGGGAAGCGGAAGCATTCCTGGGGTTGGGAGAAAGGGTCACGGGGATTGAGGTAAAGGTTGATAACCTTGAACGCTCGGATAGTATTGCGCGAGATATCCAGAAAAGCCTGGGATACCCTTACTGGACCAAAGACTGGAAGATGATGAACAGGAGTCTCTTCGCTGCACTTAAGCTTGAAAAAGTTACCATGTTCGTTATCCTGACAATGATCGTGCTTGTGGGAGCACTGAATATCATCAGCACCCTGGTTATGGTCGTTATGGAGAAGAGCAAAGATATCGCAATCCTGCGGACCATGGGTGCTTCGGCAAGGAGTATTATGTCGATTTTTATGCTCCAGGGATTATTTGTCGGTACCCTGGGAACCATAGTGGGACTGGGATTTGGCCTTGGGCTCTGCCATCTCCTGGCCAAATACAAGTTTATCTCACTCCCGTCAGATGTTTACTATATTTCGACCCTCCCGGTTCGGGTGGAGACGCCGGATGTTGTCCTGGTGTCCCTGGCAGCGGTGGCGATTTCCTTTGTAGCCACCCTGTACCCGTCTTGGTATGCTTCAAGATTGAACCCGGTTGAGGCACTGAGATATGAGTAGTGAGAAATATTGTGCTTGTGCTTAAGGAAGTATATAAGACCTATTCACACCTCGGGGAATCAATTGAGGTCCTCCGTGGCGTCAGTGTAGCTATTGCGAGAGGACAAAGTCTTGCAATCATGGGCGCATCCGGTGTTGGGAAATCCACGCTTTTGCATATTATGGGGAGCCTTGAGCCTCCTTCAAAGGGAACGATTCTTTTTGGAGGCCGGAAAGTGAGCGATATGGATGAGTCGGCTCTCTGCCGATTGCGAAACCGTGAGATCGGATTTGTTTTTCAGTTCCATCACTTGCTTCCGGAGTTCAATGCCCTTGAAAATACCATGATGCCGGCCCTGATCGCCCGTTACCCCGTAAAAAAGGCAAGAAGCCTGGCCGAAGAAGTCCTGCACCACGTTGGCCTGGAGAAGCGAATGTCTCACCGCATTGGTGAAATGTCGGGGGGAGAACAGCAGCGTGTTGCCATTGCAAGGGCGCTTATCATGAAGCCCGGGCTCATCCTGGCAGATGAACCCACCGGAAATCTGGACTGGAAAACCGGCGAGGAAGTGGCGGAACTCCTGGAAAAATTGAACAGAGAGATAGGTATGGCGATGGTGGTGGCTACGCATAATCAGAGGCTGGCTTCAAGAATGTCGGCACAAATGGAGATTATTGGTGGAGAACTTGTCTAGCGGGAGAATACCAGGGTTTTCATTGTGGGAAAGAGTCCGGTCAGTGATTGTTTCCTTCTTTGTGCCCATTTCTGTATTGGCGCTTTTCATGTGCACATGGTCGGCGGTTGGTTATGCTCAGGAACCGGTGGTGACGGTAGTCCCTTTCAAGATTTATGCTTCACCGAAGCTGAAAAATCTCTCCAAAGGGCTGCAGAACATGTTCGTTCTGCGGATGCAGAAAAAGGGAATCAAGGTAACCCCTACGCGGACCACAAATACCTATCCGCTCTCTTCCTCTTCAGTGACCAGGGATACCGCAGTGCAATTGGCCAAGGCGTTCAATTCATCGTTCGTCGTTGATGGAAGCCTGACACAGATGGGGAAAAAACTCAGTGTGGATGTCCGGCTTTTTGATGTGAAATCCGGGAAAGAGCCTTTTTTCTTTTACGGAGTGGCAGATGATACCGACGCACTTCCTTCCACGGTGGATCGCCTTGTGATGAGCATCTACAATAAAATTCTCGGAGTACCCCAGGTTGATTCGGTTCTTGTGGAAGGGAACAGGCGGGTTGAAAAAGATGCTATTCTGGCGGTAATCGGCACGAAAAAAGGACAGCCGTTTGACACAGGGCAGCTCGACCAGGACCTTCGGGATGTGTACAAAATGGGCTATTTCAAGGATGTGCAGATTGAAACGGAACCAGGTCCGAAAGGGAAGAAAGTTGTTTTTAAAGTAACAGAGAAGCCGTCAATCGGGAGAATCTCCTTTGAAGGCAACAAGAAAATCAAGGCTGATGACCTGAAAAAAGAACTGGGCCTTAAGCTCTATTCCATTCTTGACGAGAACCAGGTGAAGCAGAGTGTCGGCAGGTTGAGGGATTTTTACCGGAAGAAGGGATATTACAATGCGGAGATAGAGGAAAAAACTGAACCTCTTCCGAACAATGAAGTGCAGCTGAAATATGTCATCAAAGAAAAGAAGAAGGTTTTTATCTATAAGATTGAATTCCTGGGGAACAAGGCCTTTGATGAAGACGATTTAAAGGACCTGATGCAGACAAGTGAAAAGGGCTGGTTTTCATTTATTACTGATTCCGGATACCTGGACAGGGATAAACTGAATTTTGACGTACAGAAAATTGCTGCGTTCTACCATAACCATGGATATATCAGTGCAAAAGTCGGCGAACCGAAGGTGACCTATATAAAAGGCAAGGGATTAAAAATCACTATTGAAGTGGAAGAAGGCGAACAGTACAAGGTGGGGAATGTCTCTGTGGAAGGTGATCTGATCCAAACACCTGAGGAACTATTGAAACATGTGCGGATTGGGAAAGAAAAGGAATTCAACCGGGAGATGGTCCGAAAAGATATGCTTGCCCTGAGAAGTGTCTATTCAGACGAAGGGTACGCCTATGCTGAAGTGTCTCCTCTAACCAGGAAAGATCCGAAAAATAAAAAGGTAAATGTTACCTACAAAATTTCCAAGGGACCGAAGGTCTATTTTGAACGGGTCAATATTTTGGGCAATACCGTGACCCGCGACAACGTGATTCGACGGGAACTGAAAGTTGTTGAAGGAGGGTCTTTCAGCGGCAAGGCCATGAGAAAAAGTATGGAGAACCTGCACCGACTCGGTTTTTTCGAGGATGTATCAGTAGAGACAAAACGGGGAGAGCAGAAAGACTCCATGATAGTTGATATCCATGTGAAAGAACGCCCAACTGGCTATTTCAGTGCGGGGGTGGGATACGGCTCGGTGGATAAGACCATGCTTTCATTTCAGATCGCTGAGAATAACCTGCTGGGACATGGGCAAAGCCTGAGCGCTTCAGCCAAACTTGGGGCTGTGTCAAGCGAATATGACATCCGGTTTGTGGAGCCATGGTTCCTGGGAAGGGACCTGTCTCTGGGAATTGATATATATAAATGGTCGAGAGAGTATGATGAGTATACCAAGGACAGTTATGGTGGAGACGTGAGTCTAGGGTTTCCCATCGGACTGGGTGAATATACCAAAGCAAATGTCAAGTACACGTATGACAATGCTGATATCACGGACGTATTGGATACCGCTGCGACGGCAATCAAAGAGATGGTCGGGCAGAATGTGACCAGCAGTATCACCCTGGGGCTCAAGCGGGACAGCAGGGATCGACCCTGGGATACCCACAAAGGCTCCATCAACAGCATCAGCTTTGAGTATGCGGGCGGACCCTTGGGCGGGGATCTCTACTTTAATAAATACCAGGCAAGATCTGCCTGGTATTTTTCTCTCCCTTGGGATACCGTTTTTCTTGCCCAAGGGAGATGGGGGTGGGTGGTTCAGCGATCCGGGGGCAAACTCCCTGTTTTTGAAAAATTCACCCTCGGGGGAATTAATACCGTGAGGGGCTTTGATTACGCTTCCATATCGCCAAGGGATCCTGCCACAGGAGATAAAATCGGCGGGGAAAAAATGATGGTTTACAATCTGGAATACCGGTTCCCTTTGCAGAAAGAGCAGGGCGTGGTAGGGGTGGTTTTCTTTGACGCTGGGAATGTTTTTGAAAAAGAAGATGATTGGACATTCAGCGGCATTCGCCGGTCAGTGGGCGCGGGGATCAGGTGGTATTCCCCTGTGGGGCCCCTGCGTCTTGAATATGGAAAAAATCTTGATCCCCGGGACGATGAGCCTTCGAGCAACTGGGACTTTACCATCGGCGGAACATTTTGAGGCAATGTGATACAGTGGGGAGAAGAGCGGTTTTTTGGAAGACTTACTGAGGGAGAAAGGAAAGAGGAGGACATATTATGAAAAAAATGACGCTGTTTTTTGTAGCTCTATTATTGGTCATTACCCCGTGGTCTGCACTTGCGTTGGACAAGGATAAAGTAGGGGTGATTGACATGCAGAAGTTCCAGCAGGAATCCAAGCGATTTCAAAAAGTCAGGGCCGATCTGAAGAAAAAATTTGAAGTACTGCAGAAAAAACTGGATAAAGAAAAGGCGGATTTGGCAAAACTCGAGGAAGAATTCAAGAAACAGAGCATGATGCTGAGCCTTGATGCCAAACAGGACAAGAAGAAAGAGGTAGAAAGGAAGCGTCGATACTATAAGTATCTTTATACCGAATATACCCAGGAGATGAAGGACGCGGAGCTTGACGCGCGGAAAAAAGTGGGAAAGGAAGTGGAAAAAATCGTCGGTAAAATGGGGGAAAGCGGTGGATATGTCATGATTTTTGAACGGCAGGCACCGGGCCTTATCTACTACGATGATTCCCTTGATATCACTGAAAAGGTGGTAAATGCCTATGATGGAGCCACAAAATAAAGGGAAAAAGGCCCAGGGAATATCCCTCCAGGAAATAGCACGGCTGATTGATGGTGAGGTTATTGGTGATGAGATGATCCGCATCAGCGGTATTAATGCCCTTGATGCTGCTGGGCCCGGAGAAATCTCTTTTCTGACGAGTAGCCGTTATCAGGACAGGCTTTCCAATACTCTTGCCTCAGCAGTAATTCTCCAGGAAAAGACGGCCCTCTATGACGGCGCCCAGGTTATTGTTGCAGATCCGAAGCGGGCCTATCCCAAGGTAGCTTCTCTCTTCGCGCCGGATATTCCCCGGTTCCCGGGAGTCAGTGAGCAGGCGAGCTGCCATGGAACCTGCAGGATTGGTAAGAGAGTATCAATCTATCCCAATGTTTTTGTGGGTGAAGATGCAGAGATAGGTGATGAATCCATCCTCTTTCCCGGTGTTTACGTGGGTAACAGGGTACGGATCGGTAGAAAGACGGTCCTTTATCCCAATGTTACGGTGCTGGATGATTGCCAGATAGGGAATGAGGTTATCATTCATGCGGGGACCGTTATCGGGAGTGACGGGTTCGGTTTTGTGCAGGAAGGCGGCCATTCAATGAAGATCCCACAGCTGGGTATTGTCCATATTGATGATCAGGTCGAAATAGGGGCAAATAACTGCATTGATCGGGCAGCCTTTGGGAAAACATGGATCCAGCGCGGTGTCAAGACCGACAACCTTGTACAGATTGCCCACAACGTCATCATTGGCGAGGATAGTATTATTGTTGCCCAGGCAGGGATTTCAGGGAGCGTGAAGATCGGACGGCAGGTGATGCTCGGAGGACAGGTGGGAGTTGCTGATCACCTTGAAATTGGAGACAGGGTGATGATCGCGTCCCAGTCAGGGGTGGCCAAGTCAATAGAACCCGGGCAAATAGTGTCCGGAACCCCCACCATGCCTCACCGTTTGTGGTTGCGGGCTTCAAGCCTTTTTCAGCATCTGCCTGAGTTCAGCCGCAGGCTCAGGGGGCTGGAAAAACGGTTGGATAGCATTGAAATGCGCGGAAAAAAGGAGTGAAGGAGAAATGAAACTTCCCCTCTTTTACGAAGATATCGTCCGAATCCTGCCCCATCGATACCCTTTTTTGCTTGTTGACAGGATTACCGAGTTGGAACCGGAAAAACGCGTGGTGGGGTGGAAAAATGTGACGGCAAACGAACCTTTCTTTGAAGGACATTTTCCCGGAAGGCCGGTCATGCCCGGAGTCCTTATTATTGAGGCAATGGCGCAAGTGGGCGGAGTGCTGGCGCGCCTGTCCGTGCCGGGGGCCCTTGAAGAAGGAAAAGAAGATGCAATTTTTTTCATGTCCATGGACAAAGTAAAGTTCCGGAAACCGGTTGTACCGGGCGACCGGATCGTGTTTGAACTGGTCCCCCTGAGGAGGGGATCCCGGGTCTGGAAGATGCGCGGAAAGGCGAGTGTTGACGGAGAGATTGTTGCTGAGGCGGAGCTGGTGGCCTCAATCGGGTAAGGAAGCATTTGACAGGATAACAGGACACACAGAAGAGTATTCATTTCTTGAGGCCTGTGCGTTGGTG
>QMLQ01000021.1 GCA_003646815.1 Deltaproteobacteria bacterium
CCGAAAAAGCAGATCCGCAAGGCACGGTCCTCTTCGTGTACCGGGTAGATATCCAGAACATCTCCCCGCGCCCGGAACCGGCCGCGGTAAAAATCATAGTCGCCACGCTCGTAATGGATCTCCACCAGCTTTTGGATAGCATCTTCCCGGGACAAGGTGCCTTCTTTCTCCACATAAAGGAGCATATTATGATAGGCCTCCGGGGATCCAAGGCCGTAAATACAGGAAACGCTCGCAACGATAATCACGTCCTCGCGATCAAGGAGGGACCGGGTGGCCGCGTGCCGCATCTTGTCGATCTGCTCGTTGATGTGCGCGTCTTTCTGGATGTACGTGTCTGTCTGGGGAATATAAGCTTCAGGCTGGTAATAATCATAGTAGCTGACAAAATACTCGACCGCGTTGTCCGGAAACAACCCTTTCAACTCCCCGTAAAGCTGCGCCGCCAGGGTCTTGTTCGGTGCAATGATCAGGGTGGGTTTCTGGACCCGTGCAATGACCTGGGCCATGGTAAAGGTTTTTCCGGAACCCGTGACCCCCAGAAGTACCTGATGAGAAAGCCCTTTCAAAACACCTGCTGAAAGGGCTTCTATGGCATCCGGCTGATCACCGCAGGGGGCCAGATCGGTCTTAAGGTCAAACATCCCTTCTCCAGGTAGTTCCCTGGGGTCCATCTTCAAGGACGATTCCCTGTTCTTTCAGCCGGTCGCGAATCACATCTGCCAGGGCCCAGTCCTTTTTCGCTCTCGCTTCTGATCGTTCATCCACCAATTTCTGAATCTCTTCGGGGTCCAATTTCCCGACTGCCTCTGAAACCTGTTCAAAAAAGAGATCCGGCTCCGTTCCGAGAAGACCCAGGACCGACCCCACCGCATACAGCTGGTGCCGCTCATGCACAAGCGTTGCCCGGATAGCCTCGTCCACGTCACCTTCCAGTCCTTCCATGATCTTATTGAGGCTTCGTACTTGTTCAAAAAAAAGACCCACCGCTCCAGCCGTATTCAGGTCATCATCCATGACCCGCACAAATTCCGCAAGGAACGGTTCCTGTGGGTCTCCTGAAAGTGCACTTTTCTCCAAAACCTCATCCTTCTCGTACGGTCCGATCAGGTCTTCGAGCTTCTTCAGGGAACGGTAAACCCGCACCAACCCTGTTTGCAGCGCCCGCACCGCGTTCTCTGAAAAATCGATAGGGCTCCGGTAGTGCTTTGACAGGAGGAACAACCGCAGGACCTCCGGGTGATATTGCGCAAGGGCATCCCGGATGGTAAGGAAGTTTCCCAAAGATTTTGACATCTTTTCTGATTCAACGGTCACGAACCCATTGTGTACCCAGTATCTTGCGAACTGCCCGCCGTTTGCGCAGATGGACTGGGCCCGCTCGTTTTCATGGTGGGGGAAAAGCAGGTCCTTTCCTCCCCCATGGATATCAAAGGTTGGCCCAAGAAAATGGTTGCTCATCACGGAACACTCAAGATGCCATCCCGGACGTCCCTCTCCCCAGGGGCTCGACCACCTCGGTTCCCCCTGCTTAGCCTCTTTCCAGAGCACAAAATCCATGGGGTGGCGTTTTTTTTCATCAACAGCAATACGGCTTCCCGCCTGCATGTCCTCAAGTTTCCGCCCTGAAAGCTCACCATACCCGGCATACTTTTCCACGGAGAAAAACACGTTCTTTCCCACCACATAGGCAACACCCTTCTCAATCAACGTGGTGATCATCTCGATCATGCCGTCGATATGTTCCGTGGCCCGTGGTTCTTTGTCGGCGTTCAGGACGCCGATCCTTTCCATATCCTCGTAAAAGGCTGCAATATATTCCTGGGCGATCTCGTCAGTAGATTTTCCTGTCTGGTTGGCCTTCTGGATAATCTTGTCGTCCACGTCCGTGAAATTCCGGACATACATCACCTGGAAACCCCTGGCCCGAAGGTACCGTACCAGGACATCAAACACGATTGCCGAACGCGCATGGCCGATATGACACAGGTCATAGACCGTGACCCCGCACACATACAGCCCCACCTCATTTTCCCGTAAGGGGTGGAAATCTTCCTTTTTCCGCGTGGCAGTATTGTAGAGTCTCAACACCAATTCTTGTCTCCTTCTTTCCTCCGCCCGGGACCCGGTTTCAGGTCTCCCGCACCAGACTGACCACGGCAAAGGCCTCCATGCCTTCTTCCTTCCCGCAGAACCCCATTCCCTCGGTGGTGGTCGCCTTAATATTCACTTGCCCGGGATCAGCTTGCAGAGCCCCGGCGATTTTTTCCCGCATCGTAGCGAAGTGGGACGACAGCCGGGGGCTCTGCGCCACGATGGTAGCATCGATATTATTCACCCGAAAATCATTCGCATGCATCCTCTCACGCACTTCACCCAGCAATGAAATACTGCTGGCTCCCCGGTATGCCGGATCGGTATCGGGAAAAAGCATGCCGATGTCACCCAGGCCCAGTGCGCCAAGTATGGCATCCATGACAGCGTGGACAAGCACGTCGGCGTCGGAATGGCCGGCCAGTCCTCTGGGGTTTGCGATCTCCACACCACCCAGGACCAGTTTCCTGCTCTCAACCAGCCCATGCGCGTCATATCCGAACCCAATCCGGAAAAGGGGGTTCATTCTACGGTTATCTCCCACGAAAAAGCCATCACTCCAAGCCTTTGATGGAAGTCTAATGGCATCCGCTGCAGTTAGTGCTGGTGCACGAACCGCATCCGGACGATCCCGTAGAAGGAGTGAAACTTTCCCCGCTCTTGAACCCGCAGGCCGACATGATGCGCTTTACATCGCCGCCCTTGCATTCCGGGCAGGTCACATCATCGTCGCTTCCGAATACAATGGTCTCAAATTGTTTGTCACAGGTTCTGCACCTGTATTCATAAATAGGCATAGCAAATACCTTCCGCTTCTTTCCCTACTTCTTCTTGCTTTCCAGGCCTTCGATAACTCCGGCAGCCAGCATGGGAAACATAATCTCATGGTGTCCCACGAGGGAATAACCTTTTCCCCCTTCCCTGGTGGGTCGCTCCACGACATTTGTCATGGGTCGATAGTGCTTAATGAAATCCATATTTACGGTAGTAAAATTCTTGACTTTAAATCCCAGGTTTCTGACCAGGGACAAGGCTTTTAAAAACACTTCCGGAAGAATGACCGCTGATCCCAGGTTCAGGAAAACGCCCCCTTCAAGCATGGAAATCATATTCGCAAAAATCCGAAAATCCAGGTGAGAGGTCTTTCCAATGGATGCTCCGTCCGCACTGGGGTGAAAATGGATAATGTCTGTACCCATGGCCACATGTACCGTGACCGGAATATCAGCCTCGTATGCCCTTGCCAAAATGCTCAGCGAGTTATGGGGAAAATCCTTTTTCGCCAGCATGGCACCGACTGCCCGGCCCAGGCCCCATCCTTGCTTCGCCCCTTCCACGATCGCCTCGTTGAGATATTTTCCCGTTTCTTCAGCCACCCCGAAGCGACCACTGCCCAGTTCCTCGGCAACGTCCTCGGAAGTTTGCCCCACCATTGCCAGTTCCGCATCATGAATTATCCCGGCGCCATTCATTGCTATAGCGCTTATCACTCCTCGTTCCACCAGGTCAATGACCACCGGGTTGAGACCCACCTTTATTACATGGGCTCCCATTGCAAGAACGACCTTTTTTTCATCCAGGACAGCTTTGATAATTTTCCGGGTGATCTCTTTCAAATCCCTCGCTGCCAGCACGTTGGGAAGGCACTCCAGCCACCGGGAAAAAGAATCCCCCTTGGTCCATGGCCGGGCGAAATCATCGATCTTCACCTTGCTGGGGCGCTCTTTCAGTGGATAAGAACCAAGTCCCTCCAGCGATATCGGCTTTATTGGTGACATAACAAATCCCGGGTTCGGGGTTCACGGTTCAAAGGTTCAAGGTTGAAGGTTTGCGGAAACCAACCGCGAACCCTGAATCCTTGAACCTGACAACCCAATCGCTTTTCATGCATGCCTTTGAAACAGAATATAGTCCACCAGCCGGCAAAGAATATGCCCGACCAGGATATGCGCTTCCTGAATTCTGGCAGTCACATCACTTCCTACTACGAGGGAAGTGTCGGCAAGCGGCGCCAGCTTTCCACCGTCTTTCCCGGTAAGGGCAACCGTATAAAGGCCTTGTGCCTTCGCCGCACCGACCGCCCGGAGCACATTTTCTGATTCTCCGCTGGTGCTGATGGCGAGCAGGATGTCCCCTTCCAGACCCAACGCCTTCACCTGTTTAGAAAAAATATCATCAAACGTATAGTCATTTGCAATGCTTGTTATTGTTGACGTATCAGTTGTCAGCGCAATGGCGGGCAGCGGAGGCCTTTCCAGGAGATAACGGTTCACGAATTCGGACGCAAGATGTTGCGCGTCTGCAGCACTCCCTCCGTTTCCGCAAATCAAAAGCTTCCGGTCGCTTATGAATGCTCCCGCAATTTTTTCAGCAACATCAGTGATCGCATGCACATTCGACCTGATGAATGCCTCTTTCACTCGCAGGCTATCTTCAAGGGCCTTTTCAATGATATCCTTCATCACTTATCCCTCTCACATGACTGGACTTTACTATCCAGACCATTGCGTATACACCCTAGCTGAAAAACTAAAGCTTTTACCGCTGTTTGTCAACTTCCGGCTTTTTCACCTTCTTTTCCCCCCAAAAATTCATCCAAGTGCAAATTCATGTGAGTTTTTCATTGAAATTGACCTATTGCTATGGTAAGGCATAAGAAATCTTTTCCCGGATGAACTTACCAAAGCTTCAACAAGCTCGTTTAGAGGGCGATATTGATTCTCACGGAATCCAAAAAAATGACAGGATATGCTAAGGAGGGTGAATCGACAGGGGGTTGAGTCGTTTTGTGAGGCATGTATTTATTATTCATCTACTAAACAAAGCAAGGAGGGACATTATGACAAAAGCGGAATTAATCGCTGAAATCGCGAAGAAAAGTGGTCTGGCCAAGGCCGATGCCGAAAGAGCACTCAATTCGTTTGTGGAGACCGCCAAGAAGACGTTGAAGAAAGAAGGCAGGCTCGCCCTAGCAGGATTTGGCACGTTTTCAGTTAACAAGAGGAAGGCCCGAACCGGAAGAAATCCCAGGACAGGCGAAACCATAAAGATCAAGGCCAAGAAAGTCGTAAAATTCAAGGCCGGAAAAGCACTGAGCGACAGCATGTAAATCAGCTATTTCGTACCGCCAAGGCCTGGGCCTGTGGGCTCAGGCCTGTTTTCAGCGGACTGGTTCTCCCTCTACCCCCTCGTCTTTGCAAGTGACCTGACGGCCTCGGCCACGGTCATAAATTCTCTCGACTGGATGGTTCTCACATCAAGAACCACCCGTTCTTTTTCAACTCGTGCGATAATAGGAGGATCGTATGCCCGGAGCCATCGTTCCATAAACTGGGCATCCCTCTTTCCCGGCACCAGGCATAAGAGACGCGTTGGCAGTTCCAAGAGCGGGAGCGACCCTCCTCCCGGCCGGGAATTCCCGTCTTCCATCTCTATTTTAAAGGAACGGCTCCCGGGATTGCCGATCATTTTCCGGAGCCGTTCCGCTTTTCTGACCATATCCCGGTATGTTCCAAGCATCATCCGCAACGTGGGAATAAGCCGCACGGCAGTGTGTTCGTCCCTGTACAGCCGGAG
The DNA here is from genome assembly GCA_003646815.1 of Deltaproteobacteria bacterium. GTDB lineage: Bacteria > Desulfobacterota > DSM-4660 > Desulfatiglandales > Desulfatiglandaceae > B46-G9. Next base: position 5,671 of record QMLQ01000021.1, read on the forward strand.
CGTTTCTTCAAGGGCAAGCAGCGTTAGTTTGTCGATGCGGAGGGCGCGGTTCAACTGGTTCTTCCTGATGGCATCCACAATGGACTTCCGCCCCACGATGATGCCGGCTTGTGGCCCACCCAGCAGCTTGTCCCCACTGAAAGAGACCAGATCCGCCCCTTGGGCAAGAGTTTCCTGCACCGTGGGTTCTTTGACGAGTCCGTATTTCAACAAATCAACGAGGCACCCGCTTCCCAAGTCTTCCATGACAGGAATGCCGTAACGCTTCCCAAGTTCCACCAAATCCGTCATGGGCACGTCTTCCGTAAAGCCCACCACCTGGAAATTACTCTTATGAACCTTCAGAAGGAGGGCAGTATCCGGTCCAATGACCTGTTCATAATCGGAGAGGTGGGTCTTGTTGGTGGTCCCCACCTCCACCATGGTCGCACCGCTCTTGCGCATGACATCGGGGATCCTGAAAGATCCGCCGATTTCCACGAGCTGGCCCCTGGACACAACCACTTCCCTGCCCCTGGCAAGGGTATCAAGACAGATGAGGACCGCAGCAGCGTTGTTATTGACCACCATGGCGGCCTCGGCCCCTGTGAGCTCCACCAGGAGATCCTCCACATGTACGTACCTGCTCCCGCGTTTCCCCTGCTCCAAATCATACTCCAAATTGCTGTACCCGCCGCTCAACGGCCTGAACCGTCTGAGGACACTTTCAGCCATCAGGGAACGACCCAGATTGGTATGCACCACCACGCCGGTCGCGTTAATAACCGGTCTCAGGCTCGGCCTCGAAATCCGCTCCAGTTCTTTTAAGACCATTTCTGCAACGCGGTCCACTTCCAGATCTTCCTCACGAATATCTTTTCCCTTTACAATGGTCTCACGGAGTCCATCAAGTGTCAGGTGGATGGCCTTGAGCAAAAGCGTCCTCGGGTGTCTGGAAGAGACATCCTCTAGTCGCGGATCCAATAACAAACGATCAACCCCGGGTATTTTCCGAAAAAGTTCCTGTCTCTCGGCCGCCATGATCGGCTCCTCACCTCATTTGATTATTCTGTCGTACCTGTTCAGGGAGATAAACTTGAAACAACCTCTCGTACTATAGACAAGATTTAATCACCCGTCAATCTCCTGCTCTTTTTCCGCTCCTGAGTGCGGAATTATGTTGAAAAAAATTTAATAATAGTGGTATAATAATTTTTTGTGGTGGGTGTAGCTCAATTGGTAGAGCACTGGGTTGTGGCCCCAGAGGTCGTGGGTTCGAGCCCCATCACTCACCCCAGAATCAAACAAAAGGGGTTAGGTGCATTCCTAACCCCTTTTTTTGGCGGAGAAAATCGCTTGACAGCCATGGTCTGCGAGAATTTCTCAAGGGTTTCCGGATTGAATTTCTTCGAGGGTTTTCTGGAAGGTTGCTGAGAGTGGGCCGCCGAGAGCCACGGCCTTCTCCGCGGCAGCCAAGGCCTCTTCCCGCCGCCCCTCCTTCCAGAGTACCTGGGCCAGATTGTTAAACGCAGGGCCCGAAGTCGGATAAAGATGGGCTGCGTCCCGAAAGGCCTTTTCCGCCTGCGGAAGATCTCCCAAGGCGTAAAGGCTGTTCCCAAGCCCCATGAGTGCGGTGAGGCTCCCGGGCCATTTACGCAGGGCGGTCTGGTATCCATTCACCGCCTCACGCCACTGCCGGGCCTTTTCCAGACCCAGCACAGCTGCAAGATAGGATTTCTCATCAGCGGTGACAGGAAGATCAGCGGGCCGCAGGACCAGGAGCCCCCAGCGGTTACTTCTGGCCCAGGTGTTTTCAAAAACCCGGAAAGGAAAATATTCAGGCTTAATCTTCCCGGAATGCACCACAACAAAGTTCTCCGAGAGATCATATCCTGTGACTACGGCGTAATGCCACTTTGGATGCCATGAAAGGCCCAGGTTCAGGAGCACAATGACCGGATGGCCCCCGCCCACTTCCCGGAGCAACCCCTCTGTCCCGTATATGTGATAAGCTACCCTGCCGGATCGACGGGCTGCTCCTATAATCGCTGGTTGAAGGCTCCCCTTCAAGGAGGGGCTGTAGACCTCGGGAACCAGTGATTCGGGTGTCGCCGGAATTCCACTCCAATGGAGCACCATGGCAAGGCTGGCCGCGCCACACTGATCCGCCTCCTGGGGATACAAAGGGACATTTTTGAGTTCTGCCCGGGAAGGAATGCCTGCCATTTCCTTCTGGATTTGCGTCAGTTGCACGCCGCCGCAGCCTGCAAGCAAAATGAAGAGAATAGTAACGGAAAGAAACGACGCGCCTTGCCGGCGCGTCGCCCTGAAATTACCTGGGGTGATGATACACGAACGGGAAGACATGGGTAAAACCGAGGATATCTGTAATTAAGAGGACGATAAAGACAAGAACCCCGGCGCCGATCAATGCCCCGACTGCGCTGCCTCCCGCGGGAAGTCCATCCACGGTGGCAGCCAATTCGGCCACTTCACTGTCCGTAAGGCATGCGATACGTGCCCTGGCCTCCTCGGGACTGATCCCCTGGGCTTCCAGGACCGCCTGGACCTTTGGCCGGTCCAAGAATGCATTGAGGCGGATGCGATCTGTTTGGTGGGTCTTTGTTGCATTGAGTACTGTTTCCGTCCCCACCATGGCCGCCTGTGCCTTTCCCAAGGCGAAGCCCATGGATAAAAGACAAAAAATCAAAAGGAAACTGACTGGTTTGGCCACCGTTTTCATCATACTGTACCTCCTCACTTTGTTCTGAACAAAACCCCAATCCTAATGCCGAACATCTCTTAGCCGCGTTTCTGGAGTATAGTGAACTCGCAGATGCATGTCAACAAAGGGAGCAGGGCTACCCGTACAGGGAGGAGCAGATGGCCACGGCCGCCATTATCCCCACCACATCTGCCGTGAGCGCAGCGGCCAGGGTGTGCCGAATCCGCCGCACCTGGACCGCACCGAAATAGACCGCCAGGACATAAAAGGTGGTTTCAGTGGAGCCCTGCAGTGTTGAAACGAGGTAGCCCACATAGCTGTCCGGCCCAATGGATGGATCGTTGATCAGGGAAGCCAGAACCCCGTATGCCCCTGACCCGGAGAGCGGCCGCACCAGGGCCATGGGCAGGGCCTCGGGCGGCAGGCCGATTTTTGCCGTCCATGGACCCAGGACATGAACCATGGCCTCCATGGCGCCGCTGGCGCGAAACATGCCCACCGCTACCAGGATTGCCACGAGGTACGGGATAATCTTGACCGCCACCTGGAATCCTTCCTTTGCCCCCTCCACAAACACCTCGTACACAGGAACGCGCCTGGCAAATCCGAAAAGAAGGAACCCCACCATAAGACCGGGGATAACCCAGGAAGAAACAGCCCTGCCCCACAGGATGGCAAGGGGGATACAGGCAAACAACAGTGCAATTGCCAGGAGGCTCACCCACACGGGATAGGCGCCGGTGGAATCATCCAGCCGTACATCATTCGTTTTCGCGGCCACATCCGTTCGTGCGCCCCTGCGTTCTTCCGGTCGATCTTTTCTGAAGAAGCGTTTATAGAGAAATGCAGCACAGATGGCGGCCAGGGTAGAACACACCGTGGCGAAAAGGGTAGTTGAGAGGATTCCGGCAGGGTCCCTTGAGCCGGCCGCGGCCCGGAGCGCAATCACGCCGGTGGGCAGGAGGGTGACGCTGGATGTGTTAATGGCCAGGAAAAGGGCCATGGAATCCGTGGCAGTGCCCGGGCGGGTGTTGAGCGTATCCAGTTCCTGCATGGCCCTGATCCCGAAGGGGGTGGCGGCATTTCCCAGTCCCATGGCATTGGCGGACATGTTCAGGATCATGGCCCCCATGGCGGGATGGTTCGGCGGCACCCCTGGAAAGAGCCGCACCATCAGCGGACGAATCAACCGTGCAAGGATGCGGAGAAGCCCCCCTGCCTCGGCCACCTTCATCAGGCCGAGGAACAGGGTCATCACCCCGATCAAGCCCAGGGCAAGTTCCACCGAGTCCGCTGCCGCCGTTACCATGGCCTTACTCAGGACTTCCATGGGAGACGAAGCACCGGCAGCGGCCACCCAAAAAAGCTGCCGCCATCCCGCTGCGGCAAATGCGATCACGACAATGGCAAGGAAGACAATATTCATAGGGAACCCGCTTTCAAAGAAAATTTTTCGAGTTCTAGTGTGGTTTTTCCAGAACCGTTGCGACCGATTATCGCCCAGTGCTCTCGTTCTCGGATTTCCCAGGAGGTATCCTTCAGGGCGAACTGATCGCGCACCCGCCTAGTGATCCTGTCAAGCACGATTAACGGTTCCATTTTGCCGTAAAGGTGTATTTGTTGACCAGGTGGTGGTGATGATAAGGCATTGTTGTCTTTCACAGCTTTTTTGTGCCGTTATCCTGCTCCCGATCAACGTATTCCATGTGAGACGAAGCATGAAGATCGAAATTGACATTCTCTTTTTAATTTAATAAGTTTTGCGCGGAAGTGTCCAGCATTTATTGCTGAGACCAACTATTTTTCTATTGGGCGTTTATACCTGTTACCACAGTAGGAGAACAACAAGTGAAAATTACCATTGTAGGAGCTGGCGATGTGGGTTTTCACATTGCCAAGCGGCTTTCTGATGAAAACCAGGATGTTGTTGTCCTCGACAAAAATCCCGAAAAAATAGCACAAATCAATGAAAACCTCGATGTCCAGGCCATGCTTGGATCCGGGACCAGCCCTCAAATGCTGAAGGATTCCGGGGTGACAAATGCGAGGATAATCATTGCCGCTACCGACAGCGACGAGGCAAACCTGATCGCGTGCATGATAGCCCGAAACCTGAACCCTGTCATCCTTAAAGTCGCCAGGTTGCGCAATCAGGAGTTTCTCAAAGAAGAGAAACTCCTCGGGGATGAGGGGCTTGGCATAGACCAGGTCATAAATCCTGAATTGGTTATGGTCGAGACTATTCTCAACCTCATGATGTTCCCCGGAGCATCAGAGGTGATTGATTTTGAGGATGGACGTGTCAAACTGGTCGGAGTGACGATCCGAAATGATTCCCCTTTCGTCGGGCGACGGTTCAGAGACATCAGTAAAGGTGAGGGTGGTCTCCTGGTCGGGGCCATTGTCCGGGGAAACCAGGTTCTCATCCCCCATGGGAACGATCATATCAAGGCCGACGATCTTCTGTATGTGGTCACAATACCGGACCAACTGGACAAGTTATTCCGCAAATTGTATGGTCGTGACCGCGAACTGAAAAGGGTATGCATCGTTGGTGCAGGCGCCACTGGGGCATCTCTCGCCGCAGCCCTGGATCGGTCAAGAATCAGTGTCAAGATCATTGAGAAAAACAGCGCCATTTGCACCAATCTTGCCCAGAACCTCGACAAGGTTACGGTCATCAACGGAGATGGCACGAACAGGGATTTGCTCCGGGAGGAAAATATCAGTGAAGTGGATTTTATTGTTGCGGTCACCGGTGATGAGGAAAGCAATGTTCTCATGTCCCTACTCGCGAAAACACTCGGTGCAAAGAGGGCAATTACCCGAATCGACAAGCTGAGCTATCTTCCCCTTGTCTCCATCATTGGGATTGATTCGGTGGTAAGCGCAAGGCTGTCCGCAGTCCGTGCCATCCTGCAGTACATCCGTCGAGGCAAAGTCCTCTCAGTTGTTCCCCTGGAAGGAAAACGCGCTCAAGTCATCGAAGCTGAAGCGTTGCGAACCGCGGATATTGTAGATACACCTCTTTCACAAGTGAAATTCCCGAAAGGGGCAATCTTAGGGGCCATTATCCGTGATGATAAGATCATCATTCCAAGCGGAGACAGCGTGGTTCGGGAAAAGGATCGCCTCATCATCTTTGCGCTCGACAAAGTCATCACCAGCCTTGAAAAGCTCCTTACCGTGAAACTGGAATACATATGATACATTTTCCTACCATTATTCGTTTCACCGGTATACTGGTGTTTTTTCTCGGTTTCTCCATAGGGGCGCCCGTCCTTGTTTCCATAGCGTACCGGGACGGCACCACCCTGGCATTGCTTTACTCCATGTCCATATCCATGGGCATTGGTTTGATCTTCTTCCGTCTGGGAAGGATGGTGGACAAATCAGCCATCAGTCATCGCGATGGAGTGGCAATCGTCGCCATCGGCTGGGTGATTGCAGGCCTCGTTGGTGCACTTCCATTTCTTTTTTCCGGGTCTATCCCCGATTTTACAGATGCCTATTTTGAATCCGTTTCCGGTTTCACCACCACAGGGGCCTCCATCCTGACCAATATTGAAACGGTCCCCAATGCCATTCTCCTGTGGAGGAGTCTTATCCAATGGTTTGGCGGCATGGGAATCATCGTCTTCTCCATCGCCATCCTTCCGTTTCTGGGCGTAGGGGGGATGCAGCTTTACAAGGCTGAAATACCCAGCCCCGTTATGGACAAACTGAAGCCGAGGATTTCAGACACGGCCAAGGCCCTGTGGAAAGTCTACCTCCTGATAACCATCCTTCAGATCCTCCTCCTCACCGTGGGAGGCATGCCCGTTTTCGAAGCGGCATGTCATGCCTTTGCCACCATGCCGACAGGTGGATTTTCCCCAATGAATGCCAGCATTGCGTACTACAACGATCCTTATTTTGAAGGCGTCATTATCATCTTCATGCTCCTTGCGGGAATCAATTTCTCTTTGCACTATAAATTGCTCAAGGGAGAATACCGTGCTTTCCATCGCGACCCGGAATGCCGTGTCTTCCTCATCATTGTGGTTGTATTCACAGTGGCCGTCACCCTGGACATTTACGGAGCTGTTTATGACTCGCTGGCCGGTGCCTTTCGGTATGCGGCCTTCCAGGTAAGCTCCATTATCACTACCACGGGTTTTGCAACCGCAAACTTCGACACCTGGCCTCCCCTGTCCAAAACCATCCTCGTGCTGTCCATGTTCCTGGGTGCCATGGCGGGCTCTACAGGCGGCGGGTTGAAAATCATGCGGATCATCCTGCTGGTCAAACACAGTTACAAGCAGGTCTTTCACATCATCCACCCCCATGCCATAACGGCCGTCAAGCTGGGGGGAAAGCCTGTTCCCCAGGAGATATTGAGCAGCATCTGGGGGTTCTTTGTCCTCTATCTGGGTATCTATGTGGTCTCGGTCCTGGTTATGGCTTCTTTGGGACTGGATATGATCTCAGCCTTTTCCTCGGTGGCCGCGTGTATTTTCAATATCGGTCCCGGCCTGGGGACCGTGGGACCGGTGCAGAATTACTCCTCGGTTCCCCTTTTGGGAAAATGGCTGCTGACATTCTGCATGCTGGTGGGCCGGCTGGAGATTTATACGGTCATCGTCCTGCTCATGCCGGAATTCTGGCGAAAATAGCAGCCTACAACAGATGACTCGAACTATCGGCACCTTATTGGGCAGGCTTATGTTCAAAATGCGCAACAAAGGTCTTATTTCATCGTATTCAATTCCAAATTCAATAATCCCAATGTCAAATCAATGCCAAATGCCCAATGACTGATTCGAATAACAACTTGAATGGTATTGTAGATCTCCGTTGTTATTTAGTCTTCACTGTAATGCGGCCCCACAATGACCAGGTTGTTGGGAAGGATGGTCTGAATCTCCTCCATCATATTTCCAAACAGTATCTCCTTTATAAGGCCATGGCCATAGGCACCTGCAATGACCAGTGCGTCATGCGAAACCTCGTAGAGGCCCTCCCGAAAATGACCCTTCTCAACAAACTGCCATTCCACACCTCCTGACTGGATCCCGGAAAACAGGTCATGTTCTTCGAGGATCTTTTCATAATAAGACTTGGGTTTGTTTTCAGCATACGTAAACAGGTTGAGGGGCAAACCGCTCAGGAGTTGGAGTTTCACCCCCAGACGAAATGCATTGAGGGCATTGGCCGACCCGCCGAACAGGACCACTATGTGTTTCCATTCCTTGTAAACGGCTGTTGGAATAAGCACAGGGAAGGCAGCGTTCTTGATGATCGCCCGCACCCTCGGACCAATGTATCCCAGGCCAACCTTGCTCGAAAGATCGCTTATGGTCCTGGGGCAGGTCATAAAACCGAAATCAACCGGGATATCAGGAAGGGTTGAAGCGGTGAACCGCTTGGGTTCCAGGAAACTCGCATCCACTCCTGTTTCCCGAATCAGGTCCTCGGCGTGCTGTTTTGCCGTTTCAGGCGATCGCAAAAAAGACTTATCAAGATCAACGGTCACCACCTCTCTGCTGAAATACATCAGGAACTGCAGGTGTCTGGGGATAAAAACCTTCAGATGAAGCCCTGTCATCTTGCAGAAATAGATGGATTGCAAAAAAGTTTCCCTGCCAAAGGGGGTATTGCGAAATATATGGAGCAATTGATTTTTCATTCTGTTTTTCCTCCTTTTTTCATTCCGCCTCCTGGGCCATTAATTCCTTGCGGTAATGATCCAATAATGTCGCCTTGGAAATAAGTCCAAGGAATCTTCCGTTCTGTACCACCGGCAGGCTCCAGGAACGCGTCTCATCAAACTTTCGCAATATATCCGGCAATTCATCCTCGGGACTGACTGAAACCACCTGCCGGTTCATGATCTCCTCCACCAGCACACTGTCATAGAGCCCCTGATCAAAGAGATAGGGCCGGATGTCATCCAGGTGAATCATCCCCAGGAAACGCCCGTCTCGTTCGTCTTCCACCGGGAAATAGTTCCGGTGCGATGTTTCCACGATGCGTGCAAATTCCCTAAGCAGCATTTCAGGATGAACCACATGACAGTCCTTTTCCAGGAGCTCCCCGACGCTCAGCTCGGAGAGGACGCGCGCATCGGTCCTTGGCCTGAGCAGTTCACCGCGCTCAATGAGTTCAGCATGGTAAATTGAATGGGGCTCAAAAAAATGGCTGAGCGTGGCAGACAAGACCGAAACCAGGACCACCGAGACCAGGACATCATACCCGCCGGTTATTTCTATGATCAAGAATATCCCGGTCATGGGGGCCTGCAGCACGCTGCTCATAACGCCTGCCATGCCCAACAGCCCGAAGTAGCCTTCTCCTCCCCAGACAACCTGGGGAAACGCGGCCATCAGTGCGCGCTGGTAAAAGAGTCCCGTGAAGCTTCCGATTACCAGACATGGCGCGAATATTCCGCCCGAGCCCCCGCTCCCGATGGTCAATGAGGTTGCCAGAATCTTCGCCAGTATCGATATCCCTGCAAGCAGAATCCCCGAAGCGTATCGGTCTTCAATAATGCTCCTTACATATTCATATCCTTCGCCTAGAGCGTCCGGCAAGACAAGGCCTATCACCCCAACAAAAAGCCCGCCAATTGCGGCCCGCAACCAGAATGACCTGATAACCCTCCCGGACTTTGCGCTCACCAGGCGCAGGAGCCGCATAAAGACAACAGATGATACAGCGGTCAAGATCGCTAGGCCGAGGCAGGCCAGGAGGTTCACATTGCTGATGTAAAAGGAGTGATGCTGAAACGGGATCTGATTTCCCTGGAGCCCCCTGCTCACCTCAGTTCCCACTATCGAGGCAATGGCGATGGGGACCACATTGATGGGAGTCCATTCGCCCAGGATCGCTTCCAGGGCAAAGGCAATGCCTGTTGCCGGGGCATTGAAGATTGCGGCGATGGCTGCGGCTGCCCCGCACCCAACGATAACGGTCCGTTGTCGATCTTTCAGATAAAAAAAATTGGCAATGTTTGAACCAATGCTCGCGCCGCTGATAACGACCGGTGCCTCAGGTCCCGCCGATCCCCCGCTTGCAATAGTCAGGAGACAGGAGACAAGTCTCGAAAAACTCGATCGAAAACGCAGGAGGCCTCCTCTCCTTGAAATACTGTAGATCACCTCAGGGACTCCATGCCCACCAATATCCCTGACGATAGAGTGGAGGAAAAAGATTGATAATGCCGCCCCGATTGCCGGGAAAAAAGTGGCATACCAGTGGGAGCGAAGCGGCATCAGATAGTGACCTCCATGCTGGAGCCCGAGATTCAGTACAACTGATGCGTATCCTCCTCCCAGCCCTACCAGAGCTGCAACGATAATGAGCTGCAGCCGCTCATCCAGCCTGAAAAGGACCTTTCGTACAAGGAATGAAAATGAAAAATCCATAAACCAGCTAAGCCCCTGCTGCCTTTTCACGCGCCGCCATATCCTGTTCCATTGTGCGAACCCTGATTAAAAGATCATCTCCATTTCCGCATTCCCTGAGGAATCGGATAAAGCCGCGATCACGGAGGCAAAAACTGAGGCGGGAAAGGAGTTTCAGGTGGGTCTTCGTGTCGGGGCAGAGGATAACAAACAGGATAAATACCGGCGATCCATCCACCGCATTAAAATCCACCTCGTTTTCAAGGAAACACGTGGAAATCATCCCCCCGGCTGGGACATCCTCCATGGGGTATCGGGGATGGGGAAAAGCAATGCCATTGCCGATCCCTGTAGATGCCAGCTCTTCTCTTTGAAGCAGGCGATCCAGCAGTGTTTCCCAGTCAATTGTTCTTGGAAGAGGAATCAACATACACGCAGCCTCCAGGACCTCTCGAACATCCCGTCCCTTGACAGAGAAAAAAACGCCGCCCCGTCTCATGGACTCATACAGGCTCAATTCCCTGACGGCTGGAATGATATCAGATTGACACGAGGAATCCATGAGCGTCAAATTGCGCCTGCGGGCCCATTTGGCCAGGTCGTTTTTCCGGAATACATAGCTTCCGAAGCGTTCTCTTGCCGGAATTTTTCCCTGCCGTGCCCAGCGCCGAATAGTGGCCTCCGGGGTCCCCAGCATTCTTGCCGCTGTCTTTACATCTATTTCCATGTCAACCTGTTTGGTCATTCTTCAAGTTTAACGTATCTCCCTGAGTAAATAAAACTATCATTCCTTTTCTCTCAGTTTGTCAAGCGCTTCATTGGGCCCGAGCAGGATCAGGGTGTCACTGTCCTTGATCAAGAAATGGGCTGTAGGAATGAGGTTCAGGCGGTCTGGGATGATCTCCTTGATCCCCACCACCTGGATGCCGTACCGGTTGATCAGGTCCAGGTCTTTCAGTTGTTTCCCAATGAATTCCCTCGGCGGCGCAAGCTGGATAATGCTGTATCCTTCAAGAAAAGGCAGGTAATCCAGCATGTTGGGATTATGCAGCCGCTCGGCCAGTGAAATAGCCTGGTCCTTTTCAGGAAAAAAGACCTCTGTGGCTCCCACCTTGTAAAGGATGCGTCCATGGGCCTCACTCACCGCCTTGGCATAAACAAGCTCCACGCCCATATCCTTGAGGTTGAGCGTTGCCAGGATCGAATTACTCACGATCGACCCGATGGAAACCACCGCCACATCCACCTGGTTCAACCCCAGGGCCTCCAGGGCGGCTCGATCGGTGGCGTCCGCTACTACTGCCTGGCTCACGTGGTCTTTGATCTCCTGCACAAGCTCGTGATTCTTGTCTATGGCCATGACCTCGTGCCCTTTTTCGTAAAGAAAGGACGCAAGATAATAGCCGAAATTACCAAGACCGATAATCGCAAATTGTCGCATTGTTCTCACCTCAGGCCATTACTCCAATTACAGGTTGTAATGCCAAATCAATGTCAAATATCAAATGTCCAAATGAGCGAGAGTTCCACACTGCCCTGAGAGGCTCCCTCGCCTTTGGCTACAACAGGCAGGTGATCCTGACATATTTTGTCATTGAGGCATTTGGGTTTTATTTTCCAGCCTATTAGGCTGTGGCGATCCACACCTCACCCGATCATAATGCTTTCTTCCGCATAATAATACCGGGGAGCAGATTCCCGGCTCACGGCCATGGCAATGACCAGGGGGCCCAATCTTCCAATGAACATAACCATGGTGATAATAATTTTTCCAACAGCGGACAAACCGGGAGTTACTCCCGTTGAAAGGCCCACGGTGCCAAAGGCGCTCACCACTTCAAAGAGCAATTCAAGAAATTTGCCCCTGCTCGCAACATGGGGCATTTCTCCGAGCTCGGTTATGAGAAGAGCCATGGTGGCGATAGCGATAACGACACCGCTAATCATAGCGATACTGATGGCCTTTCCGATACTGCCTTCAGAAATGGTACGTCTGAAACAGTGCGTCTTTTCTTTTCCTCGAACCCTCGAAATACCCAGGGCGATCAGGCTCGCAAATGAGGTGGTTTTTATGCCTCCACCGCAGGAACCGGGAGAAGCGCCGACAAACATAAGCAAAATCATGAGGAACAGGGTTTCATTTGCCATGATCCCGATAGGAAGCGTGTTGAATCCCGCAGTCCTTGCGGTAACGGACTGAAAAAATGACGCCAGAATTTTCCCCGGTACGGAGAGTCCCTTTAACGTATTATTCCATTCCATGGAAAGCACAAGAAATGTTCCCGCCACGAGGAGTATTGCTGTCGTGAAAAGAACAATCTTGGAATGGAGACTCAGGCGCGCCCATGCCCGAGGCTTCACCGGTCTCTTCCGCTTCAGTTCGGATAACACCAGAAAACCGATCCCTCCACTGATAATCAGGAGACAGAGAGTACCGTTCAGGGCCCAACCTTCCTGGTAGCTAACAAAACTATCTGAAAAAAGGGCAAACCCGGCATTGCAAAATGCGCTTATGGAGTGAAATACTCCCAGATACAGGGCCCCCAACACGCTCCGGCCGGGAAGGAGACGGATAAAGAGCAGGAGAGAGCCGATACCTTCGATGATTACGGTAAACAAGAACACGTCCCGTAGAAGAGACGGAAGGCTCCGCTCCTTTCCATCCGTGAGCGTGTCCTTGATCACAAGTCTCCCCACAAGTGATGCTCTTTTCCCTGCCAGGAGGAGAAACAGGGTAGAGAGGGTCATAATGCCCAGCCCCCCCACCTGGATGAGCACCAAAATAACGCCCTGCCCAAATCCGGTGAAGTCTTTTCCGGTATCCAGGACCACCAGACCGGTTACGCAGCTCGCCGATGTGGCGGTAAAGAGGGCATTGATCAGGCCGATTGCCTTTCCGGTGGAAGCGGCAGGGAGGGCGAGCAACCCGGTCCCAACCGCAATCAACACGGCGAACGCAAGGATGGAGAACCTGGCAGGTGATCGAAGAATCCATTGCCTCAAACCGGACCCGTGTCGCCCCTTTTCTTTTCGAAAAAATCTGCGCATTATTCAGCGTTAAGCAAACTGCAATCGTGATTACTCATATGGCCAGACTGAAGGTGTTTCGGCTAAACCAGCATGGCTGGACCAAAATAAGCCCAGTCACCCCCTGACATGAAAATACAGTCTGCATATTCGGCCGCCGCCGGGGGTATTTTCACGGTAAAAGTTGAAGGGATCAGAAGTGCACAATCGCCTTCAGTTTTTCCACCTAAGTAGTTTAGTGAGTACCTTGTAATTGACAATGGTAAATCCTGTCAAGCTCCATGTTTTTTCGCTTTTTTCTTGACACATTAGATCCAAAGAGGATAGTGTTTTTCTCGGTCGAGCACTCAGTCGGTTTATAGAGGGTAATAAAGTAATGTCAAAAAGAACTAATATTTTAAAAGCAGCCTTGCGTCTTTTCGCGGAAAAAGGGTTCCGGGACACTACAATGACAGAACTCAGCAAGGTGACGGGCGCTGCCGAAGGGACCATTTTTTACCACTTTAAGACCAAAGAGGACATTTTTCTGGCAATCCTTGAAAACGCTCGGAAAGAAATTATTGGTGAATTCGAACGATACTTTCGGGAGACACGGTTTCCCAACGGTCTCGAGATGATGGAAGGTGTCATTTCCTTCTATCTTTATCTCTCGGCAAGAATGGAGGACCCCTTTCTCCTCCTTCACCGGCATTATCCTTACCAGCTTGCCGAGAAAAACCAGGTCTGCCGCGAACACCTTGAAGCCATTTACAATTGCCTTGTTGATTTTTTTGAGCAGGCTATAACTCAGGGCCAGGAAGACGGTTCCATTCGTGCCATGCCGGCAAGAAAGACCGCTCTCCTGCTCTTTACCATGGTGGATGGACTCATTCGGTTCAAAAACTATAATCTCTATGACGCAAGTGCTCTTTATAGCGAAGTTATTGATGTTTCCCGACGAATGCTTCAGTGTGAAAACGCGAAATAAATTTCTTTTGCTGGAAAGGTGCCAAACATGTTGATGAAGATTTTTCCTTTTCTCGGTTGGTTTCGGAACTATTCTTTGGGCGCGTTGAGAATCGACGCTATTTCAGGGCTGACGGTTGCGTTGGTGCTTATTCCCCAGTCTATGGCGTATGCACAGCTTGCAGGGCTGCCTGCCTATTACGGTCTGTATGCTTCTTTTCTTCCCCCTATGATTGCCTCTCTTTTCGGTTCGAGCCGGCAACTGGCAACAGGACCCGTGGCGGTGGTTTCCCTCATGACATCCGCATCACTGGAACCGCTGGCTACCGCGGGGAGCGAGGGCTACATTGTTTATGCTATCCTGCTTGCGCTCATGGTGGGGCTTTTCCAGTTCGCCCTGGGTCTCCTCCGGCTGGGTCTCGTGGTCAATTTTCTTTCCCACCCGGTTGTCAATGGATTTACAAACGCAGCCGCGCTCATTATCGCATCTTCTCAGCTTTCTAAAATGTTCGGCGTGTATGTGGACAAAGCTCACCACCACTATGAAACCATCTGGCGTGTCATCCTGGCGGCCTTTCATTACACTCACTGGCCGACGCTGCTCATGGGCGCCCTTGCCTTCGCCATCATGTACGGTCTGAAACGTATCTCACCGAAGTTTCCAAATGTCCTCGCTGCTGTCGCAATCACCACCATTATTTCCTGGGCAACCGGGTTTGACCACAATGTTCACGTGGATCTTTCCGCCATCAATTCACCCGATGCGCGAGAAGCGGTCATTAATTTCAACAGGGTCGTCACAACCCTCCCCGCTCTCGCTGAAGAACGCACCCGTGCCGGAAAGGAACTGGAAAAGGCCAAGAAAACCGGCCGCCAAGAGTCCATACTCAAGGCCAAGCACCACCTGGACATGGTCGCCATAAAAATCGAACAACTCAAGTTTGATACGCATATTTTCAGAAAAGAGATCAGAGAATTTCTTTTCAAAGGCGTTGAACAGGAAGACGGGACCCTGAAATTCTATCTCCCGGAAGATATGCCGGCCAACGCGAAGAGCGACGGGAGAATCTGGCGAATCAAGGTGAAAAACAGCCCCCTTGACACTGCCAACCTATTCATGATCGGCGGTGGAGCTGTAGTGGCGCATATTCCCAAAGGCCTCCCCTCCCTTACAATACCGAATATCGATCTCGGCATCATGCTGCATCTGTTTCCTTTTGCCGCCATCATATCGCTCCTGGGCTTCATGGAGGCCATTTCCATTGCCAAGGCCATGGCGGCCAAGACCGGCCAGAGACTTGATCCGAACCAGGAACTCATCGGCCAGGGTCTGGCCAATATTCTCGGCTCCTTCGGCAAGAGTTACCCTGTTTCCGGCTCTTTTTCCCGTTCAGCCGTGAACCTCCAGGCTGGCGCCGTGAGCGGTCTCTCCAGTGTCTTCACCAGCCTCATGGTGGTCATTGTTCTCCTGTTTTTCACCCCGTTACTCTATCACCTTCCACAATCCGTTCTGGCCGCGGTCATCATGATGGCGGTCATCGGGTTGGTCAATGTCTCCGGTTTCATCCATGCGTGGAAGGCACAATGGTATGACGGGGCCATAGCGATCATCTCATTCGTGCTCACCCTTGCCTTTGCTCCTCACCTGGAGAAAGGCATCGAGGTAGGCGTGGTTCTCTCCCTCCTGGTTTTCCTGTACAAAAGCATGCGGCCAAAGGTGGCCTCGCTTTCCAGGCAGGAAGATATGGCGCTCAGGGATGCGGATGCATTTGGACTGAAAGAATGCCAGTACATGGCCCTGGTCCGGTTCGACGGCCCCCTCTTTTTCGCCAATGCCAGCTACCTGGAAGACCGCATCACCGAGCTCATGCGCACCAAACCACGCTTAAAGCATATCGTTATCGTCTCCAACGGCATCAATGACATGGACGCCTCAGGAGAAGAAGCTCTCTCCCTGCTGGTGGATCGAGTGAGAAGCGCCGATATTGACATTTCCTTAAGCGGGGTCAACGAATCAGTCATGAAGGTATTGCGGCGAACACATTTTCTTGAAAAGATCGGAGAGGATCATCTTTATCCGACCATGGAGGCAGCCATCAGCGCAAATTATACACAGAGTCACGCTGAGGCCCTCGAGGAAAAATGTCCTCTCCTGACCTGCTGCAAGATTGCAGAGGAAACATAGAATATGAATATTTTCACCAAAGGAGTTTGGACAAACTATTTCAGAATGCGGCGGTCAGTCTCAGCGGGCCTCTGACCTCAGGAGCTGATCCGGGTGCATGAGGAGGAATCAAATGCCCGTCATAACCTTATTCAGCGGGAACTTTTGCAAGGAAGAACCGGTGCTGGAGACATTGATCTCTGAGACCGAATACAAGCTCATTTCAGACGACGACCTGACTGCAAGGGCCGTCGAACTTTCAGGGATGGCCGCGAAAAAAATCGAGCGAGCCTTTTCTAGCAGGACGTCTGCCTTCAATAAGTTCACCCATGAGAAAGAGAGAGCCACTTCCTACCTGAAACTCGCCGCGGCTCAAGAGCTTGGCCGGGACAACCTGGTTTTTGCAGGGTTTTCAAGCCATCTTATTCCGGCGTCAATCAACCACGTCCTTCGCGTGTGTCTCATTGCGGATATGGAATTCAGGATTTCCGAGGCCAAAACAAATGAAGGGATATCTTCCAAGGAGGCCGCGAAGCTGATCCACAGGCAAGATGAGGACAAAGCTGTCTGGGTAAACCGATTACACGGCGTCAAAGACCCGTGGGATCCCTCTCTTTATGACATTATCATCCCCATGGACAAAACGGCTGTAGAAGAAGCCGCCTCCCTCATCAAGGAAAACCTTGGCAAGGATATTCTCCAAACCACCGCCGCATCACAGAAGGCAGTTGATGATTTCCTCCTGGCGGTTCGTGTGGAAGTGGAGCTGGCCAAGGAGGGGCATTATGTGAATGTTGGTGCCAAAGACGGCTTGGTCACCATTACCATTAACAAGCGGGTCCTTGCACTGGGAAGGCTGGAACAGGAACTCAAGTCCATTGCGCTCAAAGTTAAAGGTGTCAGGGATGTGAAAACAAAAGTGGGAAAAGATTTTTACCAGGCGGATATCTATCGCAAATACGATTTCGAGGTCCCCTCTCGGATACTGCTTGTTGATGATGAGCGTGAATTCGTGACAACGCTCTCCGAACGTCTCCTCATGAGGGATATGGGATCGGTCGTAGCCTACGACGGACGGTCAGCCCTTGATCTTATTGAAAGCGACGAGCCGGACGTGATGATTCTTGATCTCCGGATGCCGGGTATCGATGGCATTGAGGTCCTGCGACGGGTCAAAAAATCCAACCCCTCCATTGAGGTGATTATTCTGACGGGCCATGGTTCGGAAGAAGACCGCAAAACCTGCATGGAACTGGGAGCCTTCGCTTACTTGCAGAAACCGGTGGATATTGACCTTTTGAGTGAGACCCTGAAGAAGGCGAACGACAAGGTAAGAACAGGAAAGATCAAGACCTGATATCAAAGAGGGAAACGTTAGACTTATGTCTTTTCTCGAAAAGCTGAAACCTGATTTCTGGGATTACCATGATATTGCGGCAGGATCCCATAAAAGGCTTTTCAATTTCCGGCGCATGTGGAAGTTGACCGTCTTTCTCACCGCGGGCGTTGCGCTCATTCCCCTGATCTCCCTTACCGTCGTGGACTACCACGTAACCCAGAGATCAGTTGCCTCGGAAAATCTCCTCCGCACGGCGCGTCTTGTCTCCAATACCCGCCGGAGCGTGTTCTATTTCTTTGAAGAGCGAAGGGCGGCGCTGGAATTTCTTGTCCGCCATTACACGTTTGCGGCCTTGAACGAACGTGGGACCCTGGACCGACTCCTCAAGGACCTCAAGGAAAGTTTCAGCGGATTTACAGACCTGGGGCTTATCGATCCCCTTGGCTATCAGAGAGGCTATGCAGGTCCGTTTGACCTGCTCGGCGTTGACTACAGCCTGCAGGATTGGTACCGTGAAGTCTGCAAGAAGGGCATCTACATCAGCGATGTCTTCCTGGGATTCAGGCAGGCTCCCCACATGGTTATAGCGGTGAAACGGAGCCTGCCCAACGGATCTTTTTATGTTCTCAGGGCAACAATTGATACCATGAAATTTCAGGGCCTCCTCTCCGGACTTGAAATGGCCGGCAAGGGCGATGCCTTTATCATCAACCGCCAGGGCATTCTCCAGACCCCTTCCCTCTATCACGGCAGGGCCCTTCAAAAACTATCCCTGCCTGTCCCGGAACATGCCCCCAAGACCCGGGTGTTTGAAACAAAAGACGCCAACGGGGCTCCGATTATCATCGGGTATCGGTATATCGACGATACGCCGTTCATCCTTATGGTGGTCAAACAGAAACGGGGGCTCATGAAGGCCTGGCGGGAGACCCGCACAGAACTCCTCATTTTCCTTGGCATAAGCATTCTGATCATTTCCGGCGTGGTCATCTGGATGGCCACTTATCTCGTAAACAGGATTTTTATAGCGGATCAGAAACGCATCGCCACCCTCCACCAGGTGGAATATTCGAACAAGATGGCCTCCATAGGCCGCCTTGCAGCAGGGGTCGCCCACGAGGTAAATAATCCTCTCGCAATCATCAATGAAAAGGCCGGCCTGATCAAAGACCTGTTCGTTTTTAAGAAAGAATACGCGGGAGACGAAAAACTCCTTGGCCTTGTTGACGCCATTCTCGCATCCGTGAAAAGGGCGGGAACCATCACCAAGAGGCTCCTGAGCTTTTCACGACATTCGGAGATAAGAATTCAGCATATTGACTTGAAGGAACTGCTCCAAGAGGTGTTAGGTTTTTTTGAAAAGGAGGCGGAATATAGATCCATCGATATCTCCATCGATGTTGCCCCATACACCCCCGTTATTGAAAGTGACCGGAGCAAACTGCAGGAGATTTTTCTTAACCTGGCCAACAATGCCTGTTTAGCAATGGAGAATGGCGGCCACCTGAATATCCGCATCGCGCCTGAAGGTTTAAAAAATGTGAAGGTTACCGTGAGCGATGATGGATGTGGTATTGCCAAACAGGATCTCGACCGGGTTTTCGAACCGTTTTTCTCCACCAGGACCAGGCAGGGGGGTACCGGGCTTGGATTGTCATTGACCGCGAATTTCGTCCGGGAATTGGGAGGGGAGATTACGGTTGAAAGTGAACCCGGCAAAGGAACCACGTTTACCGTAATACTCCCTGTCGCCATGGAGAGAAAGGAAGGCAACAACACATGAGAGTACTTCTGATCGATGATGAAGAGGAGCTTGTCTCAACCCTTGCTGAAAGGCTTTCATTCAGGGGAATAGATGCGGACTGGGCGACCAGCGGGAAAGAGGCATTGGAAAAGGCCGCAATAACCTCCTACGATATCGCCGTGGTGGACATAAAAATGCCACGGATAGGGGGCATTGAACTCAAGAGGATGATGTCCAGGCAACATCCCCACATGAAATTTATCTTCATGACAGGACATGGATCTGAAGAAGACTTTCGAACCGGCTCTGAGGAAGCAGGGGCGGAATACTACCTGGTGAAACCGGTGGATATTGAGGAACTGACCCGAAAGCTGAAAAAAGTCATGAGTCGACAGGGAGGCGCGCAATGAACCCGCAGTGGGACATCATCGGCAGTGAGGGTTTCAAATTCATGGGAAAAATGAACGCATCCATCTCGCATGAGATCAAGAATGTGTTGGCCATTATCAATGAAAATGCGGGACTCCTGGAGGACTTCATGCTCATGGTGGAAAAGGGAGTCCCCCTCGACTCGGAACGGCTGAAGAAACTGGCGGATAAGATCCAGTCACAAATCCAGCGCGCGGACCGAATTGTGAAGAACATGAACACATTCGCCCACAGCGTCGATAAGACAAAAGGCAACGTGGAGCTGGGTGAGTTGCTTTCGTTCATGACAGTACTGTCCCAAAGACTTGCCGCCATGAAAGAGCTGACGTTCTCTGTGGTGCCTCCTCCAGACCCGATCACCATCACCACACATCCCTTTCTTCTTGAAAACATGATCTGGCTCTGCCTGGATTTCGCAATGGAAATGACCGGTCCCGGGAAAAGCCTTCATTTAACAGCCGATGCCGATGACCAATGGGCATCAATCACTATTTCAGGGCTGGAAGGTTTACGCGATAATTTTTCTTCAGAGATATTTCCCGGCAAGCGAGAGAACGCCCTTATGCAGGCGCTCGGGGGGCGAGCCGTGTTTGACCAGAGCAGGGGTAAAATCGTTCTCAGTCTGCCGCGGGAGCCTGGAGCACAAAAGGACCTGAAGGCAGCGGGGGAATAGATTATGACTGAAAGAAAGGTTTTGCTCATTGACGATGAGCTGGATTTTCTTGAGGCACTGTCTGAGCGAATGCGAAACAGGGGGCTCAATGTCGCAACAGCCGCCTCGGCCAAAGAGGCCATTCAAATAGCTCAGAGGGAAACCTACGATGTCCTTGTCCTCGACCTGAATATGCCGGAGA
>QMLQ01000022.1 GCA_003646815.1 Deltaproteobacteria bacterium
CCTCTGAAAATATCCTGGGAGGGACCCGCTACCTCGCGTCTCTGCTGCAGCGATTTCATCATAATACCGCTCTTGCTGTTGCCGCCTTCAATGCCGGCCCCGGAAGGGTAGAGAAAAGCGGATGTGTTCCGGCCATACGGGAAACCAGGCAATTCGTAGGAAGGGTCCTTTTCTATTATGAGCTCTTCCAAAGGCGCTCGGACGAGCGCAATGATTGATAAATCCATGAAAAATTACCCAACCGGTCATTGCAAGGCGTGGAGCGACAAAGCAATCTCGTAATTTAAGGCTGTTATAACCAATAACTAACCGTAAATCGTTACCTTTTTTCCAGCCGTTTTTTTGCGAGGAAGAGGGATGAAATAGTTTTGCTGTCTATGATTTTCCCCTTTTCAATCATCTCGAATGCCTTCTCTAACGGGATTTCACGGACATCGATGACTTCATCGGCATCAAGGTTTTGGCGGGCAGGCTGGAGGTCGGCGGCAAGATAGATGGTAATTTTTTCGTCTGAATATCCGGGGACCGGGATGATCGCTCCCAGTTCTTCCCATTGGCTCCCTGAATACCCTGTTTCTTCAATAAGCTCTCTCTTTGCGCATTCCAATGGGGTTTCGCCGGGATCCAAGGTGCCGGCGGGTATCTCCCAGATGCAGCCTCCAACCGCATGGCGGTACTGTCTCACCATGATCAGAGAATTTGAATCCTGCAGCGCGACGATCGCAGCCGCGCCGGGATGGCGTACAATATCAAGATCAACTGTCGTCCCGTTCGGGAGGGTGATTTTTTCTCTGATGAGTCGAAAGACCCTGGCCTGATGGAGGAGAGTTTTTTTTAATACCTTCGTTTCCATACCCTGTGTTGCCCTTTCTTTCTGGGGTCCATTTCAATGCGCTGACCTTTGGCTTGGATGCCTATTCTTGGAGGGGTTCTTTGCCGAACAAGGCCTTTCTTTCCTCGCGGGTGACTTCGGTAGAGATCCCCTTGGCTTTTCCCCGGTCATAAGAAACACAATTCCTCCCCTGGGCTTTGGCTTCAAAGAGAAAACGGTCAGCACGTTCAATAAACGCGTCGGGTGACAGTCTGATCCTGCCGCGGTAGACATCCACACCGAAACTTGCGGTAACCTGGAGATGTTTGTCCTCGATGGTCACGGGATTTTTTTCAAGGGCTCTTCGGAGACGCTCGGCTGCATTTACTGCATGGGGAAGCCGTGTAACCGGAAGGATTATGGCAAACTCCTCGCCGCCGAACCTGCAGGGTATATCAATGCGGCGGAGGTTTTCGAGCATGGTTTTGCTTACCCATTTGAGCACCTTGTTCCCTGCCTCGTGTCCGTAGGTGTCATTCACCTGTTTGAAATGGTCCAGGTCAACCATGAGAAGACCGGTGGGCAGCCCGGAGCGTCTGGTTCGTTCCATTTCAGTGGACAAAAGGGTCTGGAGATGTCGGAAATTGAAGAAGCCGGTGAGGGGATCAGTCCGGGAAAGCTCTTGCAACCGTTTGCACTCTGATTGCAGGCGGTTGAGTTCTTTTTGTACCGGGCAGTCCTGATCGTGGAGTGGACATGTTATGGGTGTACTGGAATTCCGTTCCGGAAGGATGTCATTTGCCGTTTTTTCCTTTTCCATATACTACGATCCAGTCTATTCAGACCATCCGTCAACCTGCCTATGTACCCTCGCGTTTCTTGTTTTTGGCCTTCAGGACCATGAGCGCGGTGAAAGATCCAGCAAGGATGAGGACGGCCATGAATTGTGTTACCGTCATGTTCGTATTAAAAAACATCCCCCGGTCATCTCCCCTGAACCGTTCGATGAGAAGCCTGCTGAAACTGTGAAGAAGCAGGAACCAGAACAGAACCTGTCCTTTATATGATTTTTTGCGGTGCATGAAGAGGAGAATTCCGAACAGGAGAAATCCGCTGATGGAATGGTAGATTTCCGTGGGATGAATGGAAACGTGGAGTGGGGCCAGGCTCTTGGGATTTGTGAAAACTATGGCCCAGGGAACATGGGTAGGTTTGCCGTAGCAACAGCCCGCCATGAAGCAGCCGATTCTTCCGAATCCCTGCCCGATGGCTGCGGCAGGAGCCCAAAGGTCCCCCAGGTCCAGGATGGACAATGAGTGGCGCCTGGCATACCAGAGAAGAGACCCGATAGCGCAGACAGCGCCTCCCGAAAACACCAGCCCACCGTGCCAGATTTCAACTATTGCCAACGGATTTTGCCGGTAATAGGACACATTCATCAGGACATAGAGGAGCCTTGATCCTACGACGGCGGATATGAGCATGAGGAAGCCCATGTCCAGCACCTGCTGAGGCATAATGTTGTACGTTTTTCCCAAACGGATGGCACTCAGGATGGCGGCAAGAAAGCCGACACCCACAAAAAGACCATACGTGTGGAGCGTGAGAGGTCCGATGGAGAAGAGTTCAGGGTACATGAGCGTATCAGCCTCGATGGATTCCCTGGCGGATCAGCTGAATGGCAATCCAAATAGTACCAACGGAAATCGCGGAATCAGCAAGATTGAAGGCGGGCCAGTGGTACCGGCCCACGAAAAAATCCAGGAAATCAATAACAGATCCCAGCCGGACCCTGTCAATCAGGTTCCCCACAGCTCCTCCGAGAATAAGACCGAGTCCAAAAAGAACCCTCGTTTTGCCCTGGGCCTGCCTGCAGGCCCAGTAGATCAGAATGACTATGGCGGATATGGTCAACAGGATCAAAAAGTAAAAAACCAGGCGGCCCTGGTGATGATTCATAATGCCGAAGGCCATACCCCTGTTCCGGACGAGAACAAGGTTGAAAAAACCTCTGATGACAGGGACTGACTCGTAAGGATCGAAAGTGGCCATGACAATCAGCTTGGAAAGCTGATCCAGGATAAGGACAGCTACTGCCAGCCAGACAAAAAAAAGGTTTCTCCTGTCTTTCAATGGTCAATGAGCTCCATTTCAACCAGGGCCCCGAGACATCGGTCGCAGATGGTGGGATACTGCCCATGCACGCCCACCGATGGGTCATGGACCCAGCATCGTTCACATTTGGGCGCCTCTGAAGGCTTGACGTCTATTTTCAATCCCGGAATCGATTCGCTGTCAAGAGCGCCCTCCAGCGGGTCCTCGTTTAGGAGTTTAACAGAGGAAACAATAAAGATTGATCTCAGTTGATCCTGATACGATTCCAGAAGAGGGTAAAGGTCCGAGGTCAGACTGAGCGTTACTGCCGCGTCCAGGGAGTGCCCTATTTTCTTTTCTTTCCGGGCCTGTTCAAGCGCCCGGGCGGTTTCTTTCCTTACGGCGATAATGGTTTCCCATTTCTGTGAAAGCTCCCCGTCCAGAAATTCTTTCTTGACCGGTACGAATAGTTCGGAATGGACGCTTGGAGAATGGTGGTTTCCCGGCATGTGCTGCCATATCTCTTCAGCCGTAAAAGAAAGGACCGGCGCCATGAGACGAACAAGAACTTCAAGAATTTCATACATGGCCGTCTGTGCTGACCGTCTTGCCACTGAGTCCGGTGGCGAGGTGTAGAGACGGTCCTTGATAATATCCAGGTAAAAGGAAGAGAGGTCAAGCACGCAGAAGTTGTGAAGATTGTGGTAAACCAGATGGAAGTCAAAATCTTCATAGGCCTTGAGGATGCGTGCGTTCAGTTCCTGGAGCTTGTTCAGTGCCCATCGATCCAGTTCTTCCAGTTCCCCATAGGGGACCATTTGCGTCTGCGGGTCAAAACCAGTGAGGTTTCCGAGGAGGTATCGGCAGGTATTTCGTATCCGCCGGTATGCCTCGGTAAGGCGTTGAAGAATTTCCCTGGAAAGCCGGATATTGTCCCGATAATCCTCTCCTGCAACCCATAACCGGAGAATCTCGGCCCCGTAGTTTTTGATGAGGTCCTCAGGAGCAATGACATTCCCGGCGGATTTGTGCATGGCTTTGCCCGAGCCGTCCACGACAAATCCATGGGTGAGTACATGATGATAGGGTGCTTCACCCCTTGTGCCCACGGAGCAGAGGAGAGAACTGTGAAACCAGCCCCGGTGCTGATCGCTTCCTTCCAGGTAGAGATCCGCCGGGCTGTTCAAGTAATCACGCTTTTCCATTACTGCCGCATAGCTGACCCCCGAGTCAAACCACACATCCAAAATGTCTGTCTCTTTTTCAAAATCCGTTGACCCACATTCCGGGCACGTGGTGCCGGGAGGAAGAAGGTCTTTGACGGATTTAGTAAACCAGACATCCGCGCCGGATTTTTCGACCAGTGCTGCCACGTGATCTATGATCTCCTGGGAGATGACCAGGTTTCCACATTGCTTGCAGAAAAAAACCGTGATCGGGACGCCCCATGCCCTTTGCCGTGAAATACACCAGTCCGGCCTGTTGGCGATCATCTGGTAGATACGTTCTTGTCCCCATGATGGAATCCATGAGACTTTTTCAATAGCCTCGAGGGCCTTTTTTCTGAGGTCATTTCGTTCCATGGAGATGAACCATTGTTCTGTAGAACGAAAAATAACGGGTTTTTTGCACCGCCAGCAGTGGGGGTATTCGTGGGAGATATCCTGCTCCCGGAGAAGGGCGCCTTTTTCGCGCAGTTTATCATTGACGGCCTGGTTGGCCTCAAAGACCTGAAGGCCTGAAAAATACTCTACATCAGGGGTAAAGCAACCCTGGTCATCCACCGGGGAATAGACCTCCAGACCGTATTTGAGTCCTGTTTCGTAGTCTTCACGGCCGTGGCCAGGTGCAGTGTGGACGCATCCGGTCCCCGCGTCCAGGGTCACATAGTCGGCCAGAACAATGAGGGACGGCCTGTCATAGAGCGGGTGCCGAGCCTCAAGATTTTCCAGAACTGTTCCATCGAATCGGGCCACCACCTCGTAAGAAGAGATGCCAAAGGAATCCATGCAGATGGCCAGCAGGGCCTCGGCAAGGATAAGGACGCCGTGTTCTGCCGTCCTTGCAGCAACATACCGGAAGTCGGGATGAACGGCGATACCCAGATTCGCCGGCAGGGTCCATGGAGTGGTGGTCCAGATAACCACTGCTACGTTTTCACCTTTTAATGGTTCGGCGATTTTTTCTGGTGGGGAGACAAGAGGAAATTTGACGAATATAGAAGGGGATGTGTGGTTTTCATACTCGACTTCAGCCTCGGCCAGGGCCGTCTGGCATGAGATACACCAGTAGATGGGCTTCTTGCTCCTGACGAGGTTCCCGTTGAGGGCAAACTTTCCAAATTCCCGGACGATGGTTGCTTCGTATGGGTAATTCATGGTGAGATACGGGTTGTCCCATTCACCAAGAACTCCGAGTCGTTTGAATTCTTTCCGTTGAATATCCAGGTACTTTTCGGCATATCTTCGGCAGTACCCGCGGATTTCAGCCAGGGACATGGTGGCCTTTTTTTGGCCCAGTTCCCTGTCTACCTGATGTTCGATGGGGAGACCGTGACAGTCCCATCCGGGTACATATGGCGCATCGAAGCCTGCCATTTGCTTAGATTTAATAATAACGTCTTTGAGAATTTTGTTAAAGGCCGTCCCCATGTGGATATGGCCGTTGGCATAGGGCGGGCCATCATGAAGCATATAGGGTTTTCTTCCTCGGGACACTTCTCGAATGTGCTCGTAGATGTGCTCTTGCTCCCATTTCTTCAGGATCTCGGGTTCTTTTTTCACGAGATTAGCTTTCATGGGAAACGAGGTTTTCGGCAAATTGAGCGTCTGCTTGTAATCCATGAACAATGCCTCCTGCCAGCAAAATTGTAAGAATGAAGCCTAGCAAACAGGCTTGGCGAAGTCAAATCCATAATCTCCAAGTTCTTAGCCCGCTTTTCTCACGGGCCTTCGTAGCCATGAGGCTATCCGCCACCACAGTAGATTGCCCGTGAGAAATGTGGGTTAGATGCCGAGAAGAATGAAGGCACGAAGGTGAATATTGGGTTGACACAATCTCAAACAAGCTTTAATACATGGTTGGTAATCGGACATATTTACAGAGGAGGAGCGGGAATGAACGGGAAAAGAATAATGGCGTTGTTCGCATGTTGCATGTTGCTGGCCGGATGTGCTGCTCCACTGGTCTTTTTTGGCGCGGGAACCGCAGCCGGGGTGGCAGGATACAAATACTATGAGGGTGTCCTCAATGTGACCTACAAGGCGGCTTACATTGACACATGGGACGCGGCCAACAGGGCGGCAAGGGATTTGCGATTGGTTGTCACGAGCGCGAAACACGATCTTACCGCCGGGAAAATCGTTGCAAAAAGGGCGGACGGCGACCGGGTTACTCTCACTCTGGAATACAAGTCAGCAAATGAAACGCTCGTAGGAATAAGAGTCGGAACCTTGGGGAACAAGGATGCCTCAGGAACCATTGCGGAACAGATTCGAAAGGAGCTCTTCGGGAAATAGGGGAGAGAGGTTTCATGTCCTGATGCCCAGGTTTTTTAACATCTCATGGGCGAACCGGATGACATAATCTGTTTGGGGCTTGGTGCAATAGCCCTGGCAGCTGCAGCGCATTCCCTTCAGGCTCCGTGAAAAGAACTCGAGTTTTATCCAGTCGCGGCCAAGCTCTACGGCGAAAACATAGGGCTGACAATATTATCTCCTTTTCGCCCCTGCCAAAATGCATCCAGAACAGAATAAATCCAGACAACCGCAAACAGACAAAGGATAATCCAGAGGGCAGAAAAGTCCTGGGCACTGAGTTTTTCCAAAATGGCCTCCGGTCTTGTGGGAACAAGCGAAGTTTCAGACAGGCTGGATTTCAAAAGGGAATACATTGCAATTACGGTCGCAATAAACAAAGCGAACACGGTTCCGAGGAGCACAAGGCCTTTTTTCACTTGCTGGTTGATGATTTGCCCGAGCCCCGGTATGATAAATGCTGAGCAAAGTGCTGCCGTGAGGGCCTTTTTCATTTCCACACCTTTTCGGAAGATGATGTATTTTCGAACCTGATAACCATGCGCATTGAAAATACCTTAAGAAAGACGCATTGTCAACGGGGGGAGAGGCGCACACATCATTTTGAAATGAGTGCTATTGTATCTTGAGAGAGGTTCCGAGTATGAGAAAGATCAGAAAGAAGGTCCAGATTAATATTCCGTTTGTGATGCTCCATGATTCCTATATGGACCGTTTTCTTGAGGAAGGGTTCAATCCTGAAATCGGTTTTGATGCTGAAGCTCTGGAGCGTTTCGGTAGGGAGGACTTCGAGCAAGTTGCCAAGAATTGCTTGGAGCGGGGATTGCGCGTAACCTTTCACGCGCCTTTTGTTGATCTTTCCCCGGGATCGCCGGACCCTGAAATCTGGCGATTGACCCGCCGGAGATATGAGCAGGTGGTTGAACTTATTGCGCTTTTCAAACCTCGAACCATTGTGTGCCATGCGGGATTTGAGAAAAGGCGTTACGGGTACCTCCAGGATGTATGGTTTGAAAAGAGCATTGCCATGTGGACGTGGCTCGGGAACCGTGTGCATGAAGAAGGAGCGCGATTGATGCTAGAAAATGTCTTTGAGGATAGTCCTGATGAACTGTTGCCCCTGTTTCAATCCCTTGACAGGAACAAAGTGGGATTTTGCTTTGACATTGGTCATCAGTCGGCTTTCAGCGGCACTCCTCTCAAAACGTGGATTGCATCCCTTGGGCCCTTTATCGGTCAACTTCATCTGCACGACAATTCCGGCAAGGGGGACGAACATATTGCATTGGGGAAGGGGCACATTGATTTTACCACCTTTTTTCAGCTCTTGAGAAAGGCCGTGACAGATCCTCCTCTTGTTACGCTGGAACCGCATCAGGAAGAAGAAGTGATGCCGAGCCTTGAGTTCCTTGGGCGGGAGTGGCCCTGGGAATGAGCAAATCAAGCGCTCTTTCCCATTGAGTTTTGTGTTTTATTTCTATAAGGTGGCAACCAAGCAGGTTGTTTTGCTGCCGGATAGCTTGAAGGCTGATCCGTCAAGAATGATGGAGCCTCATAGGGAAAATTGGTATGACGGAAATCATGGAACATCCATTTGCCAAGTCGGTGTCGGCCACAGAAAAGTGCAGAAGACTGCGGGAGGTGGTGCACCCTGAGGACCGCCTGGCAATTCTGATTGACGCGGATCCCGATGCCATGTCCAGCGCGATGGCGCTGAAACGGATCTTCTGGCGAAAGGTCCAACATGCTGAAATTTTTCGTATTAATGAGATCCAGCGGGCGGACAACCTGGCGTTCATCAGGTTGCTGAAAATTGAGCAGAAACACGTGAATCAGTTTCGGCCAGAACAATTTGACAAACTTGCCCTGGTGGACTCCCAGCCCCTTCACCACGAAGAATTCACAGGCCTTCAGTTTGATATTGTCATAGACCATCATCCTGTAGATGCGTTTCCCAAAGCCTCTTTTGTGGATATAAGAGAAGGTTATGGCGCGAACGCGACCATCATGACGGAGTACCTGAAGGCCGCCAAGATTAAACCCTCTCCAAGACTTTCGACGGCCCTTTTTTACGGCATAAAGACTGACACGGATAATTTTGTCAGAAAATCCCTGCCCAATGACATCAATGCGTTCCAATATTTGTACCGATTTGCCAACCTCAACATTATCAAGAAAATTGAGTCTTCAGAAATTTCCCGGAAGACTCTGGATCATTTCAGAACTGCCATTGACGGAGCCACGTTCATCGGGGATCGGGCATGTATTCACATGGGGGTCGTGAACAATCCTGATATTCTGGTGCTGATCGCTGATTTTTTTATGAAACTTGCTGAAACAACCTGGAGCATCGTGTCGGGAGAATATGAGGATAAACTGGTGGTAATTCTGCGGAACGCCGGTTTCAGGGGCAATGCGGGGAAGGTTGCGCAGAAACTCTTCGGGGTTCTGGGGGGAGCGGCCGGCGGACATCCAGGTGCCGCCAGGGCGGAGATACCTCTCAAGGAACTTCGCGGTTCTTCCAGGAAACAGGTCAACATTGGCGAACTGGTGATAAAACAGATCAGAAAGTGGTGCTAGGAGAAGGATTGTGGCCAATCTCGGCAAGCCCCAGATTAGTGAAAAACTGATCGATGAAGTCAAGGATTTTATCCAGCAGGGTAATGAACAGGAGCTTGGCAAACTGCTGGAAGAGATGATGCCCGCTGATGTGGCGGACCTCATTGAACACCTGGATAGTGATGAACGTCTTTTCATCTTCAAAGTCCTCGAACCTGAGGGGGCCGGGGATGTGCTGGTGGAAGTTGAACCACCTGTCCAGAGTCGTATCCTGGAAGACCTGGACGATGAGTCACTCTCAGAAATAGTCCAGGAGCTGGAATCCGATGATGCCGCAGACCTGGTGGGAGACCTTCCCGCTGATCGAGCCAGGGCCATCATAGGATCAGTAAGGGAGGATGTCTCTCAGGACCTGGAGAAACTCCTGCCATATCCAGAGGATACGGCAGGGGGGATCATGGGCCTGGAATACGTGGCAATCCACGCTGATGCCACGGTCAGGGACGCAATCCACCTGATTCGCGAAAAGAGAGAGGAAGTCGAAAATCTTTACCACATCTGGGTGGTGGATGATTTTCAACGGCTGGCAGGGGTCATTTCCCTGAAAGACCTGGTGCTTGAGCCAGGGGATCGTAAGATCAGGGAAATCATGAATCCAGAGGTTATTTCTGTCCATGCGGATACCGATCAGGAGGAAGTGGTCCATCTTGTCAAGAAGTATGATCTCGTCAATATTCCGGTAGTCGATGATCAGCACCGCCTGATCGGCCGCATTACCCACGACGACATTATTGACGTCATTGAAGAGGAAACGGACGAAGACATTTCCCTCATGGCCGGTGTGGTAAACCAGGAGATAACGGAAGATTCCCCGCTGAAGATTTCCAGGGCCCGGCTGCCCTGGCTAATAGCGGGCCTTTTGGGAGAGCTCATTTCCGCGCTGGTGATCAGCAGGTTCGAGACGTCCGTGCAAAGGATCATAGCCTTGTCCTTTTTTTTCCCGGTTATCATGGCCATGGGGGGAAGCACCGGGAACCAGGCGGCTACGGTAGTTGTGCGTGGGCTGGCAACGGGAGATATCAGTCTCGTGAAAATCGGGAAAAGACTTCTTGTTGAGATGAAAGTTGCCCTGTTTAACGGACTCATCTGCGGCATGCTGCTGGGATTGATTGTGGGATTGTGGATAGCTGATTTTCGCTTGGGATCGGTTGTTGGAGTGGCGTTGGTGGTTATTGTCCTCAACGCGAGCTTCCTGGGCGCATCGGTGCCCATCGCACTGAAAAAACTTCATTTTGATCCTGCCCTGGGCACGGTTCCATTTGTGGCAACATCAAATGATATCCTGGGATTGCTTATCTACCTGATATTTGTAACGTCCTATCTGAGATGGATCGGGTAACCCCGGTTGTTTGAAAAGGAGGCCATTCGTTATCACCGGGAGCCCCGTCCGGGAAAAATCGAGGTGATTCCCCTGAAGCCGTGTCTCTCACAGTCGGACCTCAGCCTGGCATACACCCCGGGCGTGGCTGTCCCATGCTTAAAAATACAGGAGAACGAAAATCTTTCTTTTGAATACACCTCGCGAGGAAGCCTGATTGGCGTGGTAATAAATGGAACCGCGATATTTTAACAATCTCCTCCCCTTATCCGCTTCAATCTAAATTTCTTCAATATCTACTCTTCCCATACTCCACTTCCAGGCCCGGCTCCTAAATAGTAAAAGAAATAAAGAAATAAAGATATATGGAAAAATGATAATCATTGGAAATAAAATATCTTGACATCTTTATTTCTTTATGATATCCAGGCGCCATGAGAAAAAAGGTCTTTTCAACACAGGTAAGAAACGATCTCCTCAAGGAGTTCAAGAAACTTGCTATTGATCTGGAGCGCCCCATTAATGACGTTCTTGAAGAGGCCATGCGCGAACTATTAAGAAAATACGGGAAAAAATTGCAAAGGTAGAGGGTTTTGGCAGCGCAGAATCACTTCCCGGCAAGTGGTGTTTTGCTGCTCAGAAAACTCTTCAAACAAGGGGAAGAAAAATGGGATCAGACATTGTGGTTCAGAACGGTGAAGAAACATCAGGTGTGCAGCACCGGATTCTTGCAGATATCGCCTTCTACCTTTCCGCGGCGCGCTCGGCGTTTGCAGGGACATTCAAATATCAGGAGGAATTTCCCAATGGCACGGTTTATGAGAACCGGGAATATGGATTCCGGGATAGGACCGTTGGGAAGATCCAGGGTCTGCTGTTGGAGAAATTGATTTCATATCTCGTTGAAGAACCGGCATTAGCATCGCTCGAATATTCCCGTGGGCAGTTGAAAGACCTCGCAGAGCAGATCCTTACAACCGAGATCCTGGAAGAGAGAAGGATTGAGCGGGATTATTACCTGAAGGCTAGAATAGTTGGAGATGTTGATTCACTCACTGAAGACAAGAATACACTGGAGGAACTGGAGGAGAAGGTTCGTGCCCTTGAACAGGCAGAAAAAAAGGCGGCAGCGGCGAGGGAAGAAGTAAAAAAGTTGAAAAAAGATATAGAGATTGTCAAGACACGGATTCTTCTCGCGGAAAGGGCCATTACCGAGGAATCCGAAGAAGATAAAGCCGTTCTTGATCTCATAGAACAGGGAGATTCATTTTACGCAAGTGGAGATCATGGCGGAGCGATAGATGCTTATAGTGAAGCGCTGGATCTTGATTCCACTTCCACCATTGCCCTGATGAATCGCGGGGCGGCTTTCCTGAAAAAAGGAGATCCTGATCGGGCAATTGAAGATTTTGATCGCGTACTGGAAATTGATTCGGAAAATCCACTTTCGTATGTCAATCGAGGCTGCGCCTTTGCGCTGAAGGAAGATTGGGACGCAGCTATCGCGGATTTCAGCCGCGCCATTGAACTTGCTCCTGATACCGGAGAAGCTTACCTGAACCGGGCCATTGCCTTATTGAAGCAGGGGGCCGATTACGAAGCCGCGGAAAATGATCTCGTACACTATATTACCATGCATCCTGAAGACTATAGAGGGCATCTGAACAGGGCTATAACCCTCTCATTCATGCAGAAATTTGAAGCTGCCCTTGGAGAATATGAGAAGGCAATTGAGCTGAATCGCTCTGAAATGTCCGCCTATTTCAACCGAGGGAACACCTACCTGAAGGTTGGCCAAGTGGCGGATGCCCTGGAAGATTATACCCGTGTTATCAACAGGAACGGGGTGGAAGGCGATGTCTATTACAACAGGGGAATTGCCTATGTGAGAATCGGGGAAATGGAGAAGGCGTTGGATGATTTTACCCGCTCCATTGAATTCTATCCCCTGGATGCAGATACGTACTTGCGGAGAGGGTGGGTCCATGCGTACCTGGGAAACGAATCGCAGGCGGTTCGTGACTGGGAGCATGCCCGCTCCCTTGGGAATGAAACAGCTGCGAAATACCTTGAAAGATATGGCACCGCTCCCTAGCGTTCATCATGGGAAAATCCTCGCAATCCTCTGTCTGCTGCCCATAAATATCTGCCATTGCCAAGTTACGTTCGGGTAAAAAACCTTGAAAACGGGAAGAGCATTATAGTAAGGGTGAATGATCGAGGACCGTTCATCAGGGGCAGAATCATAGACTTAAGCGCAGGTGCTGCCAAGAGGCTCGGGTACTTCAAAAAGGGAACAGCCAGGGTACTGGTGGAAGTAGTGAGGGTGGAAGGTTGAGAACTTGTCAAAGATGGAAGAGCCGCTGAGATTCAAAAGCAGAAGAGATTACGAAGAGTTGCAGTTATTCCTCAACGCATGGAATGGAGAAAATGGGACGATAAAATGCATTTTTCTTCAATTTCAGTCCATTCTGGCGGAACTCCCCGGGGTAGTATTCGATTTTGTGTCACGGCCTGGGGTAAGCATCTCTCTCCGGGCTGAAAGAGTTTTCCAGGGAAATACTGCTCTGTTTGCCCTGGTTGATGTGGTGGATGATGATCCAGAGAGCAGGTGGCTGTCTGTGTGCTTCCCTTCGGTGGTTGTTTCAGATCCTCAAGGGTTGGGTAATTTGATATCGGAAGGAATATCGGGCAGAGACGGATACTGCTTTGATGTTTTTGAAGAAGATGCTTCCTTTTTCAAATATCTTGAAGAACGGATCAGAGAAGCTTTTGAGAGATCAAAGGGCCTTTCACTTCGATGACGGTGAGAACGAGAAAGGAGAAAATGGCTATGTATGGACATCATGAAAGGAGATCCACACGATGAAAGGCTATGTGCACGTGTACACAGGCGACGGCAAGGGCAAGACAACGGCGGCCCTGGGGCTGGCGTTGCGGGCCGCAGGAGCAGGGCTCAAGACGTATATCGGTCAGTTTGTAAAGGGCATGCATTACAGTGAACTGGAAAGCCTGAAAAGATTTTCTGATCTTATTACAATACGACAATTCGGGAGGGACTGCTTTATTTACAAAGACCCTGAAGATGAAGATATCCGTGCAGCACGTGAAGGGCTTGAAGAGGCCGGGAAGGCTGTCAGCTCCGGAAAATATGATTTAGTCATTCTTGATGAAGCGACAATTGCAATCTATTACAACCTCTTTACAGTGGAAGAACTCTTGAAGGTTATTGAAGGGAGGCCCGAAGGGGTTGAAATTGTCATCACGGGGAGAAAGGCCGACCAGAGAATTATGGATATTGCGGACTTGGTCACGGAGATGAAAGAGATAAAGCACTACTATCAAAAAGGAGTGCAAGCTCGTGATGGTATTGAAAAATAATGTGAGCTGTCCACTTAACTGACGAATAGAGCTCTTGATGACCATTGACAAGAATGCGCTCTCTGGATACCATTAAATTCTGACTTGGTTTTTCAAAAGGCGACGGTCTGTGCGCTTAACAAATCTTGCTTGAGCAACGTACGATTTTGCTTTTATGGAGGATAATTGATGGCAGCATCGAATAAAATGGACCCGGAAATGTTTCAGATGGTGTTGAACACTATTGATAAGCTGGAAAAAGATAAGCTTCCGATAGAGATAAAGCTTGAAATGGACCGGAGCGGTGAATTCCCCATGGAGCTGATCCGGTTCATGTTGAGCCCCGAAATGGCATTGCATCTTATCTTTATCCCTGAAGAGTATGGTGGATTGGGGGCGGGAGCTGTGGAGGTTGCGGTTGTGTCCGAGCGCATGGCCAAGATGGACCTGGGTATTGCCACCTCTTTTTTGGCCATCTGCCTTGGGATGGATCCCCTTCGCGTTGGTGCGACCGAGGCGCAAAAGAAAAAATATATTACCAGGATAGCCGAGGAAGGACTGATTGTGGCCTATGGGGTGACAGAGCCCAATGCCGGGTCTAATGTGCAGTCATTGAAAACAAGGGCGTCGCGTGTCCTGGATGAAAACGGTAATGTGACGGGTTATAAGTTGAACGGGCAGAAACAGTTCATTACCAACGGCGGAGTGGCAGACCTGTATACGATTCTGGCCGATACCCCTGAAGGCCCGTCTTTTTTTGTGGTGGAAAAAGGTGCAGAAGGCCTGAATCCCGGAAAACACGAGGATAAACACGGGATCAGGGCGTCTGATACCTGTGCGCTGAGCCTGGAGGATCTGTATGTCCCGGTGGAAGACCTGATCGGCGGAGAAGAAGGACGTGGGCTCAAAGAGGCCAACAAGGTCTTCGGCTATACCCGGTTGATGGTTGCAACTTTCGGGCTGGGGGGAGGTATGGCCGCCCTGGAAAGGGCCGTCCGCTATTCAAAGGAGCGGGTTCAGTTCGGAACCACTCTTTCTGAAAAGCAGGGCTACACACATCAACTCCTGGTTCCCCATGCAATACAGCTTGAAGCGGCCCGCGCTTACATAGAAGAGGTAGCAAGAAGGATCGACGACGGTGAAGAAGACCTCCAAGTTGAGGGATCCATCGCAAAATACTTTGCAACCGAAGCGGGCGATGCAACTGCCAACGATGCCATTCAGGCTTTCGGCGGCTACGGATACATGAGGGAGTACGAAGTTGAAAAGATAAAGAGGGACGTGAAGATCCTTACTATTTATGAAGGTACCAGTGAGATACAGAGAAGCATTATCTCCATGTTTCGCATGCGGAGCACGGTCAGGTCTAAAGGGGCCTTCTACCAGGATATGGCCGGAAATCTGGAGGGCCTTGCTCCCGAATGCGGCGCTCCTCTGGTGGCGAAGGCGCTCCGTGCCATGAACGAAATCATTCTTGCCGCAAGGAAACAGAAGCTGACAAAAAACCAGTATATAATGTTTTTGCTGGCCGATATGATGACTTGGACGGAAGTGGCCGATGCCCTTTGTAGAAAGGCGGCAGGATACCAGCGGGAGGGGCGGCCTCGTTCCCCTGAATTCATAAATGGTTGTGCCCGCCTTTTTGCCCGTGAGGCACTCCAAAAGGTATATGTGAACGGCGCCAAAGTCCTCCAGGGGTGTGACCGAACTGTGGATGACCTGCTCGGAGAACTGGAAGGACTGGACTTGCCTGGATCCATGCTGGAGTTATTGAAAGATATGGAAATGGTTTCCCGTGAGCTTGTATCGTGAGTTGATCCGTTGAAAAAGGAATTCAGACAAAGGCCAGGTCAGCGTCCGCGAAGAAGAAGACCTCGAAAACGTCAGCCTGTCTACGAGCGGCCGAGAATTGAACCGGGCCTGCACCATGTTTTTAAGCAAATAGGTGTCCCGGAAAAGGCACCTTTTCAACCGGATCCTTTTCAGAAAGAGGCGCTTGAGCTGGTTAAAGACTATGATGTCCTGGTGAGCGCCCCCACCGGCGCGGGTAAAACCTGGATTGCTTCCCAGGCGATCCTCGACTGCCTCAAGAACCATAAGAAAGTGTGGTACGCCTCGCCGCTCAAGGCCCTTTCCAATTCCATTTACAACGAATTTTGCAGAACTTTCGGGAGTGACTCGTGTGGAATCGTGACAGGGGACAGAAAGGAGAATTCAGATGCTCCTGTCATCGTTGGAACCACCGAAATTCTCAGGAATCAGCTCTACGATGTGATGCACGAAGGTGCTGTGCTGCAGGTGGACCTGGTTATTATTGATGAAGCACACTACCTGAGCGATCCTGATCGTGGAGTGGTGTGGGAAGAGGTACTCATCTACCTGCCTGCCCGCGTTCGACTGCTTCTCCTTTCAGCAACCATATCCAATGCCGACGAGATTTGCGGTTGGCTGAGGACAATCCGTGGAACAAAGATAGAGGTGGTGCGTTCTGATGAGCGGCCGGTTCCCCTGGAGTTTCTCTTTCTTTTCCCTGATGGACTCCTTTCGCCCCTCGCAGGGAGAAAAGGCCTTGTCCCGAAGATAAGAAAATTCATGGGCGGACCACGACACAAAAGACAAAACAGGTCCACAAAACTGCAGTACGGTAAAATCATTGAGGAACTGCGGCAGTTTGATTTGCTCCCGGCCATATTTTTTCTCAAGTCACGGGCTGACTGTGACAATGCCCTCCTGTCCTGCCCTGCCGTGAAGAGCTCGGCCTCTGAAAGAAAACGGATTCGCCAGGTGGTAACATCATTCCTGGAAAAGTATCCTCATCTGGAAGGACACCGCCAGTTGCACAGGCTTATGGATTGCCGGGTGGCCTCACACCACGGCGGGCAGCTGCCCTATTGGAAAGTCCTGGTTGAAAAGGTGATGGGCACCGGGCTCCTGGAAGCCATCTTCTCAACCTCAACGGTAGCTGCAGGAGTTAATTTTCCTGCAAGGACCGTGGTACTGGTCCAGAGCGATCGCTACAACGGCCGGGAATTCAGCGACCTGACATCCACCGAACTGCATCAAATGACCGGCAGGGCAGGCAGGAGGGGGAAGGACCACATCGGTTTTGTGCTGATTATACCCGGCCGGCACCAGGATCCCCAGCTCATCCATGAATTGAGAGATTCATCCCCCGAACCCATTGAGAGCCAGATCCATATCAATTTTTCAATGACGCTGAATTTGCTGCTTTCCCACCGTCCGCAGGAAATAAAGGAACTCCTGGCCCGTTCCTTTGCCGCCTATCAGAGAAGGGGCCAGGGGAGGAATATTTTCGCCGGACCGGATAAGAAGGGCGATGAACTTTGGCAAAGTTTTGAGCGTCATCTGCGGTTTCTCCAGAAAACCGGGTTTGTGGAAAAAGACGGTGCCCTCACCCCGGATGGATACTGGGCCTCAAAGTTGCGCCTGGACCAGCCCTTGCTTATTGCCGAGGCCATCAGGAAGGGGGGATTGTCCGGCACGGATCCGAGTTTGCTCGCGGGCGGACTTGCGCCGTTTGTGTGGGACAGGAGCCAGGAGGTCCTGTTGCGCGCCGATGAAAAGTATGACTGGGAGGAAATGGAGGCCTTCTTTGATAGGGTGCTGGCCAGCATCGATACCTTGAGGAAAAGGAAGTCGCGGGCGGGGTTTGACGACCCTGTTATTTTTTTCTGGCCTGCCATTGCACTCTACATGTGGACGAAAGGGATTTCCTGGGACGAACTTCTATTCATCGTGCCCATTGACGAGGGTGACATGGCCTCCCTCATCATGAGAACCGCCGATCATCTCCGCCAGGTTGCAGGTCTGGCTGATACCCACCCTGATCTGGCAAAATGTGCTAGAGAGGCGGTCGAACGGGTGCTGAGGGAACCCGTGTATCTCTTGTAAGGACCTTAATCCGCGAGGGAAACCAGATGGCGGAAGAAAAGGAAATATTGGTGTGGACCTATTCCGGGTACAAGGCCGACGAAAGACCTCTTCGTTTCAACCTGGAAGGGAGAGATTTTGCGGTTATGGAGATAGTGGACCGGTGGTACGGGGAGCGCCATGATTATTTCAAGGTGGTGGCTGATGACGCTGAAACCTACCTGATCAAGTGGGACAGGGTTGGAGATGTATGGTACGGGGAGAGAAAGACCAGATCATAGGTCTGTGCTGTAGACCCACTGGTAGTTGATGGGCCGCGCGTAGAGGGCGGTTCCCTTGGGGTGGAGATATTCAAACCAGAGTTTCAACCAGTTGTAGGCCGGCCAGAGCCTTCTCAACCGACCGTCTTCAGGCGGCTTGGAATACGGGGTATAGGTATAACAAGCCTCGGAAATGCCCACATAATAATCTTCCGCCGGGTAGACGTACTGGGAGATGAAGGCTTCCGGCGTCATTGATTCTCTTCCGGCTAGTGCTTCCATTTCTTTCTCGCTCAGCTTTACCAGAAAAAACTTGGAAACTCCCCGTTCTGAATACTTGTACATGGCACGTGATTCGGAGCTGGAGACAAAGACGGTTGAAACATAATCCATTTTTCTCAGGAGCTGAGCCGCAATGAGGCCGGCTGTCCGCCTTCCTCCCACGCTGTGATGGCATCCGTAATATTCGAAGAGCTTGTTCTGGAGGATCCTCGCTTTTTTGTCACCGGCCTCGTAGAGGTTGTTCTGAATGTATTTGAGCCATTTGGCCAGGTCTTCAGCTGCATCAGCTATGGGCCAGTCAATTTTTACGTGAAAATGAGTCAGGGCATACCTGTTTTTCTTTTTCACCGTAGGGTCCTGCTGGATGAGCAAAGCATAGTCTACGTTGAGGAGATCCTCCACGAAATCCAGGAAACCGGGGTTGTCGAAATAGCGAAGATTTCGGTTAAAGCGTTCGTAGAGGGGAAAATTAGCCAGATATCCAAGATTTTTCTTGACCACCCGGTTTTCCGGGAAGAACCGGATGTAGTTTTTCAGTTCCTTTGAGATAACGTCTTCATAGAATATGACAATAAACGTGTTGAAGAGCTCTGACTCCTTTTCCATTTTTTTTGACTTTGGGCGGAGTTCGCTTTTTTCGAGAAAGCTGTAGTCCACGCCCGCCTTTTTATAGCTGTAAAAAGAATCGATCAGAGATATCTTTACAAGGCGTCGTTCCAGTTCATCCCTGAGGATTTCATAGAGGGATCGTCTCAATCGTTCATAATAGTGTAACTGTTCCCGGAATTTCCACATGGGAGAGGCCGCCTTTGTTGCTCGTTGGTTTCCATCCATTTTTACATACAAGACTGCCAAGACCCCGCTGTGGATAAGGCGAAGCGGGATCCTTTAGGCCCGGATTTCTTGCTGGATGGTATAAAGAAATTTGTAAAAAATTGGCCTACATACATAATATAGAAATGGAAAGAAGTCAACAAAAAATATGGGGCAGAAATAGGGATAGGGGCTGTCGCACAAAGCGCGATTTCCTCCTGAAGCATTTCGGTCTTGACAAAAGGGATACCTCTTATATACTGATTATTTCATTTCCCCGCTCCTGCGAGCGCATGGCGGAGGATTGTCAGCTTGTGAAGAGAGCCCGGAAGAAAGAAGCTCCACGTGAGCGGAAGGCGGTAGTCACTCCATGAAAATCGACCTTCGAACGATCTTCCACGGGGAGCGGGAATTCCGATTCCAGGTGAAGCCTGCATGGTGGGGGGAGAGTTGTCGGGATGACTCTGTCATCGGCCTTGCGGAGCCGCTGGAGGTCAGGATCCTGGTTTCGAGCGCCGGCAACAAATACATCCTTGACGGGCGTATGAAGGGCCAAATCGTCCTTCGCTGTGATCGTTGCCTGGAAGCGTATGAGCACCACCTGGACACGGAGTTTCGTCTTGTTCTGGTGGTAAGACCCGTGGAAAACGGGCAGGTGGAAGTGGAATTGTTCCGGGAAGACTTGGAGGAAGGATTTGTAACCGATCTCGTCATTGACCTGGCGGAAATAACCCGGGAACAGGTTTTCCTGGCGCTGCCCATGAAAAATATTTGCCGTAGTGAATGTGCAGGCCTCTGTCCTGTGTGCGGCACCAATTTGAACAGGAAAAAATGCGAGTGCAGGCCTGTGATTGGTCACCCCGGGTTTTCCAGGCTGAAGGATCTCGGACCCCTGCCGGATCAGCATGGTGGTGGGCAGGATGAGAAAGAGAGGAGGGCGGGAAAAAGCAAAATCTGAGTTGTGCACGATATTTTACTTGAAAAGGAGCAACAGGCAATTATGGCTGTACCAAAGAAGAAAAAATCAAAAGCCAAACGGGACTCACGGCGAACGCATGATCAGGCGAATCTGCCTCGGTTATCCACATGCCCGCAATGCCATGAGCCGGTATTACCGCACCATGTGTGCCCGGAATGTGGGTCCTATCGCGGCAGGACGATCCTGAAAACAGAAGAGGAATAGAATGGAAATAGCCGTGGACGCCATGGGTGGGGACGGAGCCCCTGACGTGGAAGTTCAAGGCGCCCTTGCGGCCGCGCGGGAGCTGGGAATAAGAATCAGGCTTGTTGGGAAAAAAGAACTGATTGAAAAAGCGCTTGACGGCAACTGGAACGGCGAAAATCTGTCTATTCATCCTTGTGATGAATGGGTTCGGATGGATGAAGCGCCGCTAAAAGCTGTCAGGAAGAAGAAGGATGCCTCCATTCGGGTGGCATTCGACCTTGTCAAGAAAAAACAGGTCGCTGCAGTGGTGAGTGCGGGGAACTCCGGTGCCACAATGGCAGCAAGTGTTTTGACCCTGGGAAGAATGGAAGGTGCCGAACGGCCGGCCATAGCGAGTGTTTTTCCGGGCCAGAGAGGGCCTGTGGTAGTGATTGACGTAGGTGCAAATGTTGACTGCAAGCCGAAACACCTTTTTCAGTTCGGGCTCATGGCTCACGCATTTGCAAGTGTTTGTCTCGGGGTGGAAAACCCGAAGATAGGGTTGCTCAGTATCGGCGAAGAAGGGAGCAAGGGAAACGAGCAGGTCAGGCTGACACGGGAGCTTTTTGAATCCAGTAAACTCAATTTCTGGGGAAATGTTGAAGGCCGGGACATTTTTACCGGTGAAGTCGACATTATCGTCTGTGACGGTTTCGTAGGAAATGTGGCCCTGAAGCTGACCGAGGGCATGGCGGAAACTTTCGCCATGATGCTGGAAAAGGAAATGATGAGCTCGGTTGCAGGAAAGGCGGCATTGCTTTTGGGACGTCGTTCACTGAAGAGGTTTTCGGAAAAGCTGGATTATGCGGAATACGGCGGTGCCCCACTCCTCGGGGTAAACGGTGTTGGTATCATTTGCCATGGCAGTTCTTCACCCAAGGCGATCAAGAATGCTGTTAAACTGGCCGTGCGTTATGCTGAAAATAACACCCTGGAGAGGATGTCGGGGATGCTGTTAAAAAACAGGAATAAATGATTTCCGGGGGTTGAGTCGAATTTTGTGCTGAAAGGGAATGTGAGAATGGAAGCAAAAGATAAGAGGGTGGTGGTCATAACGGGGGGATCCCGGGGAATCGGGAGAGCGATTGCCCTCAGGTTCGCCGAGGAAAAACCCAAGGTCATTATTGTCCACTACGACCCTGATGAAAAGGCTTCCGATGAGACGTTGGAGTTATTGGGTAAAAAGAAGATAGAGGCGGTGAGCCGGAAGCTTGATGTCTCTTCCTGGGCTGACGTGGATGCCTTTTTCAAGGAAGTGATTGACCATTTCGGGAAAGTGGATGTGCTGGTCAATAATGCAGGGATTACCAGGGACACTCTCTTGATGAGGATGAATGAAAAGGACTGGGACACGGTGATTCAGGTAAATCTGAAAAGCGTGTTCAATTGTACCCAGGCTGTTATCCGCGCCATGATGAAGCAGCGATACGGACGTATCGTGAATATTTCAAGTGTGGTGGGACAGATGGGGAACCCGGGACAGGCCAATTATTCTGCCTCCAAGGCCGGGATCATGGGCTTTACCAAGACAGTGGCAAGGGAAGCGGCCCCCAGGGGTATCACCGTAAATGCAGTGGCGCCCGGGTTTATTGATACGGAAATGACCGCGGTTCTCCCTGAAAAGGTGCGGGAAAGCTTTGTCCGGCAGATTCCCCTGGGGAGGATGGGAGCTCCGGAAGATGTGGCAGAAGCAGTGTACTGGTTGTGCTCTGAGCCTGCCGGGTATATTACAGGCCAGGTCATTCACGTAAACGGGGGCATGTACATGTAATGGGCCTTCCCGCCGGCTCGCTACGAAGGCCCGTGAGAAAAGCGGGCTAAAATAAAGACTCAAGGCACAAGGTGTAAGGCTTAGGATTTTTAAGAGGAAGCCGCGGCCGGACTTTTTATACCGGAATTCTTAATTTATCATAAACCATCGAGGAGGAATTTGTGTATGTCAGCTGTTGAAGAGAAGGTAAAAAAGATTATCTGTGAGCAATTGAATGTTTCCGAAGAGGATGTTGTGCCTGAGGCATCTTTTGTGGATGATCTGGGCGCTGATTCTTTGGACCAGGTAGAACTGATCATGGCGATGGAGGAGGAATTCGATGTCTCCATTCCCGACGAGGACGCTGAGAAAATCGGCACGGTTAAGGATGCAGTTGACTATATTCAAAAAGCCATTGCATCATAATTCGTATGCCGTGGTGTCACACGGGTAGGGTGAAAAAAGCAAGAGGAACGAGGAATGACCAGAAGGGTTGTGGTAACAGGCCTCGGGGTCGTATCGCCCCTGGGGACCGGGACGGATAAGAATTGGGAGGCCCTGTGTTCTGGAAAGTCGGGGATTGGGAGGATCACCAAGTTTGATCCATCGCCGTTTTCATCCCAAATTGCCGGTGAAGTGAGCGATTTCAATTCCGAGGACTATCTTGACAAGCAACAGGTACGCCGGTTCGATATTTTTATCCACTACGCCATAGCTTCCGCCAGGATGGCCATGGAAGATTCCGGGTTGAAAATAGATGATGCAAACGGAGACCGGGTAGGGTGTATCACCGGTTCCGGCCTGGGTGGGTTGACCATGCTTGAGCATTTTCACCAGGTGCTCCTTGAACGTGGGCCTCGCAGGATCAGTCCTTTTTTCATCCCCGGAATGATAGCGAACATGGCCCCTGGACAGATTGCTATTGAATTTGGCGCAAGGGGGCCAAATCTTTCCATCGAGACTGCCTGTGCGGCAAGTGCACATGCAGCCGGTGAATCATTTCGCATGATCAGGGAAGGAATCGCGGATGCCATGATCACCGGCGGAGCTGAGGCGGTCGTCACCCCTCTGGCATTGGGGGGCTTCTGTTCGATGCGTGCCCTTTCCACTCGAAATGATGAGCCTGAAAAGGCGTCCCGGCCCTTTGACCGTGACAGGGATGGTTTTATCATGGGGGAAGGGGCGGGAATATTAATTCTGGAAGAGCTTGATCATGCCCTTGAACGGGGGGCTCCTGTCTATGCCGAGATCGTTGGATACGGCTTAAGCGGTGACGCTTATCATGTATCGGCACCGCATCCCGAGGGAGCGGGAGCGATCGCGTGCATGAACATGGCCCTTGCGTATGCCGGGATAGGCCCTGAAGAGATTGACTACATCAACGCGCACGGCACATCCACAAAACTCAATGATCTGTCGGAGAACAAGGCCATAAAAGCGGTATTCGGCGATCATGCTTACAAGCTTGCGATCAGCTCTACCAAATCAATGACCGGCCATCTGCTGGGAGGAGCGGGAGGAATTGAATCTGTTTTTACCGTTCTTACATTGAAGCACGGAATCATTCCACCCACCATCAATTATGAAACGCCGGATCCGGAATGTGACTTGGATTATGTTCCCAACGTGGCCAGAAAAGCCGATCCAAAGGTTGCAATGACGAATTCTTTCGGATTTGGCGGAACCAATGCATCGCTTATATTCAAAGCCTTTCACCAGTAATCCGGGCGATCATCGGCGCACCAGACAACCTTCGCCGTCATTCAAACCTCGAAATGCTTCCTGCAAGTAGCTACTCAGGCAGAGAGAAGGAAAGGGTTCTCATGAACATTATTATTGGCTCTGACCATGCGGGTTTTGATCTGAAAGAGGCCTGCAGGTCTTTTCTGGAGGGCTTGGCGGGGTATAATGTGGAAGATGCGGGTGTGCATACTCGCGATTCAGCAGACTATCCTGACATAGCCCACAAAGTCTCCGAAGCGGTTTCGGCCGGAGAATTCACCCGGGGTATATTGATCTGTGGAACGGGGCTGGGGATGAGCATGGTGGCCAACCGCCACCAGGGGG
This sequence comes from Deltaproteobacteria bacterium, assembly GCA_003646815.1. Classification (GTDB taxonomy): domain Bacteria; phylum Desulfobacterota; class DSM-4660; order Desulfatiglandales; family Desulfatiglandaceae; genus B46-G9. The sequence goes on from QMLQ01000022.1 coordinate 24,006, forward strand.
TCCGGGCGGCCCTTTGCCACGACCTGTATACTGCAAGGTTGAGCAGGGCGCACAATGACGCCAATCTCCTGTGCATGGGAGGACGTGTTATCGGTGTCGGTATTGCCCTGGAAATGGTAGAGCTTTTTCTGAAGACCCCTTTTGAAGGGGGGCGTCATCAGCGCCGAATCGATCTTTTTGAGGAGTAGCGTTGGAACAGAGGGACCTGCAAGTATCGGATCGGGAGGTGTACGAGGCAATCCTTGGAGAATTGAAGCGTGAGCAGGAAACCCTCGTCATGATCGCATCAGAGAACTATGCAAGTTCCGCCGTGATGCAGGCACAGGCTTCTGTATTGACAAATAAATATGCCGAGGGGTACCCAGGCTCCAGGTATTACGGCGGGTGTGACTATGTGGACAGGGTCGAGCGGCTGGCGATTGAGCGGGTTAAAAGGCTGTTTCATGCCCCTTATGCGAATGTACAGCCCCACTCGGGTTCCCAGGCCAACATGGTGGTTTACCTCTCTTTCCTTGATCGTGGAGACCGGATCCTGGGAATGAATCTATCCCATGGGGGGCACCTCACCCATGGAAGCCCTGTGAGCTTCTCCGGAAAGCTTTTTGAGGCGTTTTCGTACGGGGTATCCAGGGAGAGTCATCGGATCGACTATGATCAGGTGCGGGACCTGGCGAGGCGACACAAGCCGCGGCTGATTATTGCCGGCGCAAGTGCATACCCGAGATTGATTGACTTTCAGGCGTTCGAGGCAATCGCAAGAGAGACCGGGGCCTATTTAATGGTGGATATGGCACATATCGCCGGTCTTGTTGCTGCCGGGCTGCATCCCTCGCCGGTGGAAGCGGCCGACTTTGTCACATCAACGACCCACAAGACGTTGCGGGGGCCCAGAGGGGGAGTTTTGTTCGCAAAAGAACAGTATGGAGATCGCCTTGACAAAGGCGTTTTCCCGGGCATCCAGGGCGGTCCTCTCATGCACGTCATAGCCGCGAAAGCGGTAGCGTTCGGAGAGGCACTCACACCCCAGTTCATGGAATACCAGAAACAGGTGATTCTGAATGCGAGGACTCTTGCGGATAAACTGACCGAGCACGGATTCAACCTGGTTTCTGGCGGCACTGACAATCACCTCCTGCTCCTTGATTTGAGTTCTCATGGGATGACCGGGGCTGACGCGGAGCGTCTCCTGGGACAGGCGGGAATTGTGGTAAACAAGAATACGGTTCCCTTTGACAAGAAGGGACCGAAAATCACCAGCGGTATCCGGATTGGCACTCCCGCCCTTAGTACCAGGGGTATGGGTGTTGACGTTATGGAGACCATAGCAGGCCTGATAAAAATGGTTCTGGAGAATCCGAACTCGGAAAGTGTATTGAAAAAGACTCGGAATACAGTATCCGAACTCTGTACATCATATCCTATTTATGGCAAACCGGGCCTGGAGAAATAATTGGAGCGACCGTCCTGGAATGAATATTTCATGGCCATCACAAAGATGGTCGCCACGAGATCCACCTGCCTGAGGAGACACGTGGGCGCCATCCTCGTGAAAGAGAAAAGGATCCTGGCAACGGGTTATAACGGGGCCCCAACCGGCCTGAGGCACTGCAGCGAAGTAGGGTGTTTGAGACAGGATGCTTCTATTCCCTCTGGTACGAGACATGAACTGTGCAGAGGGCTCCACGCGGAGCAGAATGCCATTATACAGGCTGCAAATCACGGGATATCCATTCGCGGCGCAACGCTCTATTGCACAAATAAACCATGCGTTATCTGCTCGAAAATGATTATCAATGCAGGCGTAGCGCGGGTGTACTATGAAGATGGGTACGATGATCCCCTGGCCGATGAGATGCTGGCGGAAGCGAACATAGAAATGGTGAGGTTTCATCCATGAAATGCCCCTATTGCGGTGAGATCAACAACAAGGTGATTGACTCCAGATTGAGCAAAGACGGAAGGACTATCCGTCGTCGCCGTGAGTGCATCGAATGCGGCAGACGTTTCACCACCTATGAGAAACTTGAGGACGTGCTTCCCATGGTTGTGAAAAAAGACGGCAGACGGGAGCCCTTCAACCGTGAAAAGATAATCGCCGGAATTCGCAAGGCGTGTCAGAAACGGCCCATTAG
>QMLQ01000023.1 GCA_003646815.1 Deltaproteobacteria bacterium
GAAATGAACCAATGAATCGAATCTTGTCTTTTCCACGTGTGGGCATGTATGAAAAAATGACAGAATTTTATCCAGAAAAACTACCTCAAGAACTGAATTAAAGTCAAGCCCAGAATGAAGAGCAGGGATTTTTTGATTGCTAATCCCGGGCAACATGATATAATTTTCTCTTTTTTATCGTAAGGGAATGGGATTGATGGCCCGCACAGGCAAACGGCAGCCCACAGGATCAGGAGCCGGCGGAAAAGAAGCTTCCGGCGGTGGAATAAAAGAATTCATAGATGCATTTCTTGGGACTCTCCGCGAACAGAAGGGCTATTCCCCGCACACCGTGAGGAGTTACCGAGCTGATCTGATTCATTTTTTCAGTTTCATGGGGACGCGGCAAGAAGAAGTTTGCGCGACGGAGATCCGGGCCTACCTGGGGAGTCTGTTCGGCCGTTACAAACGAAGTACTATTGCCCGGAAACTTTCAGCCATTCGGTCGTTTCTTACTTTTCTGGAAAAAAGAGGAGTGCTGGAAAGAAATCCTGCGAAGGAAGTATCTTCGCCCAAGCTGAACAAATACATACCCGGGTATCTCACCGTTGACGAAGTCTTCAGGCTCTTGGAAAGACCAGAAAAAGAGAAGCCTTTCGGCAGCAGGGACCTTGCCGTTCTGGAACTGCTCTATTCATGCGGGATCCGTGTGAGTGAAATTGCGGGGTTGAATATTTCAAATATTGATTTCCATGGGCGGCTCCTGAAGGTGACCGGAAAGGGAAACAAAGAACGTGTGGTCCCCGTGGGCAGACAGGCCCTGGGTGCTGTGGAGAAGTACCTGGAGGCTTCGAAACATCTCCGTGTCAAACCGGGGAAAAAACAGAAAGATGCTCCGCTTTTCCTGAATCAGCGGGGAGGGCGGCTTTCGACACGAAGCATTCATCGGATCGTGAAAAAATATGCCCTGGAGTGCGGTTTTTCGCCGGAAATCAGTCCCCATTCCATGCGGCACACGTTCGCTACCCATATGCTGGATGGGGGCGCCGATCTCCGGTCGGTCCAGGAACTCCTCGGGCACGAAAGTCTGTCAACGACGCAGAAATATACCCATGTTACCCTGGACCGGCTCATGGAGGTGTATGACAAGGCACATCCCCGAAGCCACTGAAATTCGGGGATGACAGACCAGGAATGCCGTCTAGCCCATAGGTGAACCGGATAGAGCTGTAATCACAAATGCCAAAGCTCAAATGGCAAATGAAATCCCAATGTCTCAATGACTAGACACATTCTGCTCATCTGCCTGGAATAGCAACAAGCAATGGGGCAATTGCCAGCAGTAGAACGTTTCGTTCATTTGGTCATTTGATATTTGACATTGAATTGACAGTGGGCTTTTGGACTTTGACATTACGTACGCTCAAAAGAGAAATCCTGTCCGCTTTTTAAATGGGGCATTGATTATTAAGGAGAGAAGGATGGATGACGGGCCCGCCCGAATACGGGCAACGACGATTTTGGCCGTACGGAAAAACGGCAGGGCGGTTATGGCCGGGGACGGCCAGGTAACCCTCGGGGAAACCATCATGAAACACAAGGCGAATAAGGTACGCACCATGTACAAGGAAAGCGTGCTGGTGGGATTCGCCGGGGCGGCAGCAGATGCCTTCAACCTGTTTGAGCGGCTCGAGGGAAAGCTTGAATCCTACAGCGGGAACCTGACCAGGGCGGCTGTTGAGCTGGCAAAAGACTGGAGGACGGACAAGATCCTCCGGAGGCTGGAGGCGCTTTTGCTGGCAATGGACCGGGAGCACACCCTTATCATATCGGGAACCGGTGATGTGATCGAACCTGATGAGAGCGTGGCAGCCATCGGGTCTGGAGGCTCTTACGCCCTGGCCGCCGCCAGGGCACTGGTGGACCATTCGGACCTGGATGCCGTCGCCATAGCAAGGGAAGCCATGACCATTGCGGCATCAATCTGTCTTTACACCAATGATCACATAAGTATTAATGAACTGGGAGATTAATTTATTCGTACCTCATGAACAAATTTGAGCTCAAAAGGGGGATGAAAGTTTTTTTGACTTTACATAAAATGTCAAATTCCAAAATCCCAATGTCAAATAAATGTCAAATGACCAAATGAAAGCGAAGTTCGCACTGGGGTGGGTTGTACTTTTGCCCGTTCCCATCCCAGACAGGTGATCGGGATACGTTTTGTCATTGAGGCATTGGGGTTTCATTTAACATTTGAGCTTTGGCATTTGTCCTTTCCGGTTTATCCAGGTTGGGTATTTAGGCTGTCATGGATGTTTCAGGCTGCCGCCTAACCAGCCTGAAGCATTGCTCTTAACTCAAAAAGCGAGGTTTAACGCGATTCCCATGAAAGTACTTACCCCCAGAGAGATTGTCTCTGAACTTGATAAATATATTATCGGACAGGATGACGCAAAGCGGTCCGTGGCCATTGCCCTCAGGAACAGGTGGCGTCGACAGCAGGTTGCACCTGAGTTGAGGGACGAGATCGCCCCCAAAAATATTATCATGATCGGGCCCACGGGTGTGGGGAAAACGGAGATTGCGAGGCGATTGGCGCGTCTGGCCAATTCTCCTTTTCTGAAGGTGGAGGCCACAAAGTTCACAGAAGTGGGGTATGTGGGTCGTGATGTGGAATCCATGATCCGGGACCTCACTGAGCTTGCCATCAATATGGCGAGGCAGGAAGAACAGGAACAGGTAAAGGTGAAGGCCAGGGAGCTGGCGGAAGAACGGCTTCTCGATATCCTGCTGCCCAAGAAACGGGATGAAGTACGTGAGGATGGGGAAGCGGAAAAAGAAAAGGTCCTTGAAGTAGTCCGGACGGAGAAGGCCGAGGGCTTTTCCACTCGGGAGAAATTGCGGCGCATGCTGCGGGACGGGAAACTGGATGAACGGTTTGTAGAGCTTGAGGTAAATAACCGCAACATACCAATGGTGGAGATATTTTCCAATGCGGGCATCGAGGAGATGGAGTTCAACATCAAGGAAATGTTCGGCAACATGTTCCCCTCGAAAAAGAAAAAGCGGCGGGTGAAGGTTCCCGAGGCCATGGATATCATCTTCCAGCAGGAATCCCAGCGTCTCATCGATATGGACAGGGTAACGGAAACAGCCATCCAGATGACCGAGCAGAACGGCATCATCTTTCTCGATGAACTGGACAAGATCGCCGGTGCCGAGTCCGGTTACGGACCTGACGTGTCCCGGGAAGGGGTTCAACGGGATCTCCTGCCCATTGTGGAGGGGAGTACCGTCACTACCAAGTATGGAATGGTGAAAACCGATCATATTCTCTTTATTGCTGCTGGGGCCTTCAATGTGAGCAGACCTTCCGACCTTTTGCCGGAGCTCCAGGGGAGGTTTCCCATACGGGTGGAACTGGATTCTCTAACGGAGGAGGATTTTGTGAGGATCCTCACTGAACCGCAAAATGCCCTGATCACCCAGTATAAGGCACTCCTGGCCACGGAAGGGATTGACCTCATTTTCCATGAGCAGTCCATCAAACAGATTGCCGCGCTGGCGAGCAGCGTGAATGAGCGCACCGAAAACATCGGGGCACGCAGGCTCCACACGGTCATGGAAAAACTCCTTGATGAAATATCTTTTGACGCCCCTGACCTGAGGGAAAAAGAGGTAGCCATAACCGAAAAATACGTGGTTGACAAGCTGGCGGACATCCTGGAAGACGAAAATTTGAGCCGGTATATTTTGTAAGGTGGAAGGCGGAAGGCAAACTGCACAACCGGCTCAACGGGCATAACGGGTTCACCCGGCTGACGAATCGTGAGGAGACAAAGCCTATGATTACGCACAGTGACCGGGCCAAGGTCCTTATCGAGGCCCTTCCCTATATCCAACGGTTCAATGGCGCTACCGTGGTGGTTAAATATGGTGGGCACGCCATGGTGGACGACCAGCTGAAGAAGGATTTCGCCCTGGACATTATATTGATGAAATATGTGGGTATAAACCCGATTGTTGTCCACGGAGGAGGTCCCCAGATAGGCAGTTTTCTTGAAAAGCTCTCCATTGAACCTCATTTCGTGGACGGCATGCGGGTGACGGACAAAGAGACCATGGACGTGGTGGAAATGGTCCTTGCGGGGAAGGTGAACAAGGAGATAGTGAACCTGATCAACAGCAACGGCGGGCGGGCCGTGGGGCTTTCAGGGAAGGATGGGCAGTTGCTTACGGCGCAAAAAATGGAATACCGGAAACAGAAAACCCATGACCAGCCCCCGGAAATCATTGATATGGGGCTGGTGGGGGAGATAACAGCGGTGGACAACCGCATACTGCTCAGCCTCATTGAACGGGAGTTTATTCCCGTCATTGCGCCGGTGGGGGCGGGGACATCAGGAGAAACATACAATATCAATGCGGACCTGGTGGCCGGCCGGATCGCCGCAGCGCTCAAGGCAAGAAAACTGGTCCTGTTGACTGATACCGACGGGGTCAAGGACAGGAAGGGAAACCTTATTTCGACCCTCCGAAGCGAGGAAGCGCAACGGTTGGCCGAGGATGGAACCATCGGCGGCGGGATGATTCCCAAGGTTCACTGCTGTATGGATGCCCTTGCGGGCGGCGTGCAGAAGGCCCATATTATTGACGGCCGGGAGCAGCACGCCATTCTCCTGGAAATTTTCACTGAACGGGGTGTGGGTACGGAGATCATCCACTAGCAGGTGAAAAGACAAAGCATAAACGCAAGAGGCAAAAAGTTAAAGGTGAAAGGATAAAGGCGTTAGGCAAGAGAGGAAAAAGGACATTTGTTCAAATGGGCGAACCGGTCACCGGGCCAAACGCTTTCGTCGGTTGAACCGGAAAAATAAGGAAGAAGGAGTGATGGATAGTAATAGAGAAAAGCTGACAACCATGCAAAGGGCTGATCGGTACATGTTTCAAACCTATGGGCGGTTCCCGGTGACCCTTGTCCGGGGCGAGGGATGTCGTGTGTGGGACGAAAATGGAAAAGAGTACCTGGACTTTGTGGGCGGAATAGCGGTGTGCGCACTGGGGCACAGCTCTTCCGTGGTGACCGATGCCCTTCAAGAGCAATCCAGGACCCTCGTCCATGTCTCCAATCTCTTTTACACGAAGCCCCAGATAGACGTTGCTGAATTGCTTGTAAAGAATTCGTTCGCAGACCGTGTTTTTTTCAGCAACAGCGGGGCCGAGGCGAACGAGGCGGCCATAAAGCTTGCGCGTCACTATGCCCGCGAAAAGTACGGGGAGTCACGCTTCACCATCATTTCCATGGAGAATTCCTTCCATGGCAGAACCATGGCGACTCTTTCCGCAACCGGGCAGGACAAGGTCCGAAAAGGCTTTGACCCCCTGCTTCCAGGATTCCGGTTTGTTCCTTTTAACGATTTGCCAAGTATCCAGTCCGCCCTGGACGAGACGGTCTGCGCCATCATGATGGAACCGATCCAGGGGGAAGGAGGAGTTGTCTGCCCCAAGCCCGGCTACCTGCAGAACGTCCGGAAGCTTTGTAAGGAAAAGGATGTCCTGCTCATCTTTGACGAGGTACAGGTGGGAATGGGGCGCACCGGGAAGCTTTTTGCCCACGAACATTTCGGGGTGACGCCCCATATCATGACCCTGGCAAAGGCCCTGGGGAACGGGCTGCCGGTGGGGGCGATGCTCGCCACAGAGGAGCTCAGCAAGGCCTTCGGCCCGGGCACCCATGCCTCCACGTTCGGGGGAACGCCCCTGGTTACGGCGGTGTGCAAGGCCGTCCTGGAGAGCCTTCTTGCAGATGGATGGATTGAACACTGCCGGAATGTGGGCGCCTATTTCAAATCCCGGCTTGAAGCATTGAGGGAAAAGTATTCCTTTGTGCGGGAAGTGCGGGGATACGGGCTCATCCTGGGAATGGAACTGGACCTCCCCGGCGGCCCCGTGGTGAATGCGTGCATGGACAAGGGCTTCCTGATCAACTGCACCCAGGAGAGGGTGCTCCGATTCATTCCTCCCCTGATTGTGCAAGAACAGGAAGTCGACCAGCTGGTGGATACCCTGGATGAAATTTTGAAGGAATGCGGAAGTAGGAATGTGGAAGGCGGAAGGTAAAAGGATGGAGTGATGAAAAAAGATTTCCTGAGCATAAAGGATTTGACGAGAGACGAGGTAGAGTCCCTGCTGGAAAAGGCACTGGAGATGAAGCGGGCCGGGAAAAAGTATCCGAGATCACTCACCGGATACACCCTGGGGCTCTTGTTCGAAAAGGCATCCACCCGGACGCGGGTTTCTTTTGAATCAGCCATGTACCGGCTGGGAGGACAAACTTTGTTTCTGAGCAGCCGGGATACCCAGCTCTCCCGGGGAGAACCGGTGAAGGATACCGCAAGAGTCCTTTCCAGATACCTCGACGGCCTGTCAATCCGCACCTATTCCCAGGGGGTTGTGGAAGAAATGGCCCGGTGGGCGGACATTCCGGTGATCAATGCCCTCACAGACAAGTACCATCCTTGCCAGGTCCTGAGCGATTTGATGACCGTGCAGGAAAAAAAGGGCAGGCTGGAAGGACTGAAGATTGCGTGGGTTGGAGATGGAAACAACATGGCCAATTCATGGATCAACGCGGCCCGAATCATGGGATTCCACCTTTCTCTGGCGTGCCCGGCCGGTTATGAGCCCGATGGGGATGTGCTTTCAGGCGCAGGAGAAAACATTCGCCTGACGCCAGATCCGAAAGAGGCGGTGCGGGGTGCGGATGTCATAAACACAGATGTCTGGGCCAGCATGGGCCTGGAAAAGGAGCAGGAAAAACGGATCAGAGATTTTGCAGGTTTCCAGGTGAATGAGAACCTGGTCAAACGGGCAAAACCGGATGTTGTTGTCCTGCATTGCCTTCCTGCCCACCGGGGGGAGGAGATTGCAGAGGAGGTCCTTGAAGGACCGCGATCAGTCGTATTCGACCAGGCCGAAAACAAGATGCATCTGCACCAGGCTCTCCTGGAGCAATTGATAAGAGAGCCGGCTTGAAAATTGAGCATTCGGAAGCCGGATCAAAAGAAAGGAGTTAATCCGTTGAAGAACAACAAAGTGGAAAAAATCGTCCTGGCGTATTCGGGCGGCCTGGACACGTCGGTTATTCTTGCGTGGCTGAAAGACACGTACCAGTGCCCGGTTATCGCGTATGCCGGAGATGTGGGACAGGGTGATGATATGGCCGAGGTCAGGGAAAAGGCAATGGCCACGGGAGCTGAAGAGATTGTTATCGATGATTTGAAAGAGGAATTTGTGCGGGATTTTGTATTTCCGGCCCTGCGGGCCAATGCTATCTACGAATCCAGCTACCTGCTCGGCACGTCCCTGGCCCGGCCGCTTATCGCCAGGGGACAGGTGGAAGCGGCCAGGAAATTCGGCGCTGACGCCGTGAGCCATGGCGCCACGGGGAAAGGGAATGACCAGGTACGGTTCGAGCTGGCGTACATGGCCCTGGAGCCTGATCTGAAGATCATCGCCCCGTGGCGAATCTGGTCCTTCAAGGGACGTGAAGATCTCATGGACTATGCGCGGTCCAAGAATATACGGGTACCCGTGACCAAGGCAAAACCCTACTCAAGCGACAGCAACCTCCTGCACATCAGTTTTGAAGGGGGAATCCTGGAGGACACATGGAGCGAACCGCCCGAAGATATCTTTGTCATGTCCACATCACCTGAAAAGGCACCGGACAAGGCTGTCTACCTAGAAATAGAATATAAGAACGGTGACCCGGTGGCCATAGACGGGGAAGAATTCTCACCGGCGAAAATCCTGGCGCGGTTGAATGAGCTGGGGGGCAGGAACGGTATCGGCCGGGTGGACATGGTTGAAAACCGTTTCGTGGGGATGAAATCCCGCGGCATCTATGAGACCCCGGGCGGAACCATCCTCAGGACCGCTCATATGGCCATGGAGTCCATTACCCTGGACCGGGAAGTCATGCATCTCAAGGAAGAGCTGGTCCCGCGATATGCGGAAATGATCTATTACGGCTATTGGTACGCTCCCGAGCGTCAGATGGTGCAGGCCTTGATCGATGAAACCCAGAAAAGAGTAAACGGCATGGTTCGCTTGAAACTCTACAAGGGAAACTGCACCGTGGTGGGGAGAAAATCCGATTCATCGCTTTACGATCCTGACTTTGCCACGTTCGAGAGTGACGAAGTATACAACCAACAGGATGCAGAAGGGTTTATACGTTTGACGGGGCTGAGGCTGAAGATCGCGCGGCTCCTGGAGAGGAAACAGGCCGGTGGGAGGTGAAAAGGAGGTATGAGCGGTAAATTCTGGGGCGGGCGATTCAAGGAAGAAACAAATACGCTGGTGGATCAATTTAATGCTTCCATTGGCTTCGACCGGCGCCTGTACGAACAGGATATCAAGGGGAGCATGGCCCACTGCAAGATGCTGGGAGAAAAGGGGATCCTCTCGGAAGAGGAGACATCCACGATCCTGGAGGCCCTTGTAGAAATAAAAAGGGAACTGGATCACAATGAACTCCAGGTGAATGAGGAATATGAGGATATCCACACCCTGGTCGAGAAAACCCTCATCGAAAAAATCGGCCCCCTTGGCGAGAAACTGCACACGGGAAGGAGCCGCAACGACCAGGTGGCGCTGGATGTTCGCATGTATGTCCGGGACTGTATCCAGAGTGTTCTTCAGGGCATTAGAAATATGCAGAAATCGCTCGTCTCCCTTGCGGAACAAAACCAGGATGTGCTGATGCCCGGATATACGCATATGCAGCGGGCCCAGCCGGTGCTCCTGGCCCATCACCTGCTCGCCTATTTTGAGATGCTCAGGCGTGACAGAACGCGGTTCCAGGATACCCTGGGACGGACAAACGTTATGCCGCTTGGAGCCGCAGCACTGTCTGGGTCCACGTTCGACCTGGACCGGGAAATGGTTGCCAGGGAGCTTTCATTTGATGCGATCAGCAGGAACAGCATGGATGCGGTAAGCGACCGGGATTTTGTCCTCGATTTCCTCTATTCCGCATCAGTGCTTATGATGCATCTGAGCAGGCTGAGTGAAGAGTTGATCCTCTGGTCAACCCAGGAGTTCGGGTTCGCCTCCATTTCCGATGCATTCTGTACGGGGAGCAGTATTATGCCCCAGAAAAAGAATCCCGATATCCCGGAGCTGATCAGGGGAAAGACGGGAAGAGTTTATGGGGATCTCATGGCCCTCTTCACCACCATGAAGGGGCTCCCCCTTTGCTACAACAAGGACATGCAGGAGGACAAGGAAGTCCTTTTTGACGCTGCCGATACTGTTGATGCCTGTTTGAATATCATGGCGAGCCTCCTGAAATCGGTCTCTTTTGACCGGGAACGGATGAGTTCAGCGATACAGACCGGGTTCCTGGAGGCTACGGATCTGGCCGACTACCTGGTGAGAAAGGGTCTCCCCTTCCGGCAGGCCCACGAAGTGGTTGGAAAAATGGTCCTTTTCGCGCTTCAGGAGAAAAAAGAGCTGCGTGATTTGACCCTGGCACAAATGAAGACTTTTTCCCGCCAGATTGACCAGGATGTCTATGAATGGGTTGACCCGTCTTTGTGTGTAAAAAGACGGGAACTTCCCGGAGGAACGGGCCCTGGACAGGTGAAAGAACGGATCAAGGAGGCGAGAAAGGAGTTGGAAAAGTGAGACTTCAATACATCTTCCTGTGTGTTTTGCTCCTGGGCATTTTTTCCCTCCCGGCGGGATGCGGCAAGAAGGCTCCACCCTCTTTGCCGAAGACAAAGAAGCAATTTTCTCAGACCAGGGGTCCTGAGAGCGCAACGCCCCATAGGGACCGGGAATCGATCACGAACAGGAGGACGCTCTTGCCGGGAGATATGAATGTGGGTAATTGTAGGACCAACGTCTCCGTTGTGAAACGGACAAGGGGACCGGAGACAAACTGTTGAATTGATCTGCGAGGAGTGATAATAAGCCAATGCACCATTTCCACTATAAGGACGGTGAAATGTACTGTGAAGACGTACCGGTGAGAACCATCGCCGAGGCCGTCGGGACCCCTTTTTATCTGTATGCGCATGCGACTCTCGTGCAGCATTTCAATGCCTTTGACGGCGCTTTTGAAGGGACCAGACATCTCACCTGTTTTTCCATGAAATCCAATTCCAACCTCTCTGTCCTGAAACTTTTTGCAGGCCTTGGAGGAGGCGTGGATATTGTTTCGGGTGGTGAACTTTTTCGTGCCTTGAGGGCAGGGGTGGAGCCCAAGAAAATTGTCTATTCCGGCGTGGGAAAGCGGGATGAGGATTTGCGGTTCGCGCTTGCCTCGGATATCCTCATGTTTAATGTGGAGTCGTCCCAGGAACTCATGCGGATCAATGATATTGCCGGTTCAATGAACAGGATGGCGGGAATCGCGATCCGGGTGAACCCTGATGTGGACCCCAAGACCCACCCCTATATCTCGACGGGTCTCCGGGAGAACAAGTTCGGGATTGATATCCGGGAGGCCCCAGAGCAGTACGCCGTCGCGGCCGGCCTGAAAAATATAGAGGTCCTCGGTGTTTCCTGCCACATCGGGTCCCAGCTGACCGAAGTCGGTCCATTCGTAGACGCCGTGGCAAAGCTCATGGAGTTGGTGGAAGAACTGGCGGGGGCCGGTATCCCGGTGAAGTTTCTGGACCTGGGGGGCGGCCTGGGAATCACCTATGACCGGGAAGAACCTCCCCATCCGCGTGAGTATGGTGGGGCCATAAAAGAAATGGTTTCCCCGTCAAATCTTACCCTGGTTTTCGAACCGGGAAGGGTCATTGTGGGGAACGCGGGAATCCTAGTGACAGAAGTGCTTTACACCAAATCCACGCCGGAAAAGAATTTTGTTGTGGTTGACGCCGCCATGAATGATCTCATACGTCCAAGTTTGTACAATTCATTCCATGCGATCCAGCCGGTGCGGAAAACTGGGAGGGAAAAGCTTGAGGCCGACATTGTGGGTCCCATCTGCGAGTCGGGAGATTTCCTGGCAAAGGACCGGGAAATCGATGCCTTGGAGCCGGGTGAATTGCTGGCCGTCATGAGTGCCGGGGCCTACGGGTTCAGCATGTCATCCACCTACAACTCCAGGCCGCGGGCAGCCGAGGTGATGGTGCGGGGAGATCGTTTTCATGTCATCAGAAAACGGGAAACATTTGAAGACCTTGTCAGGGGAGAAGAGTTTCCTGATTTTCTGCTGAACGGGTAGGAGAAAATGGAACCTATAGCATTCTGGAAAATGAACGGCAGCGGCAATGATTTCATCATTATTGACAACCGCGATCACAAGATCGCCGAGAGTGATATGTCGCTGCTGGTGCAGCGGTGCTGCAGGCGGCGAGAGTCGGTCGGCGCTGATGGAGTGATTTTTGTTCACGAATCTGACCAATATGATTTCGCCTGGCAGTATTACAATGCAGACGGCGGGGAGGCTGAAATGTGCGGTAACGGGGGAAGATGCGTCTCTCGTTTCGCCTACTTAAAGGGAATCGCCGGGCCCGAGTTGACATTCGGCACCCTGACCGGTCCCGTTTCCGCCACGGTGAAGGGCCGGATGGTAAAGGTACTCATGCCCCGGCCCGCAGGCCTTGCGCTGGACATCGACCTGGAACCGCAGCCGGGGTGGCTGACCAAGGATTATATCAATACCGGTGTCCCGCACGTGGTGGTGCAGGTGGGAGACCTTGCCGGTCATCCGGTTGTGGAACAGGGTAGGGCGGTCAGATACCATGAGCGATTTTCCCCGGAAGGGACCAACGCCAATTTTTTCAGGATCACGGGCCAGGATTCCCTGGAGATAAGGACCTACGAACGGGGAGTGGAAGACGAGACCCTGGCGTGCGGCACCGGTTCGATCGCCGCTGCCCTTGTGGCCTGCACCAGGAATCTGGTCAAATCTCCCACAAGGGTGAAGACCAGGAGTGGAGAGATTTTGACTATTTCGTTTGAAACGAACGGCGATACCATAGAAAAGGTGTGGATGGAGGGAAACACTTCCATCGTCTATGAAGGAATCCTGCATGAAGAGGCCCTCTAGCCCGGAATGAGGACAAAGGAGCACTGCTCTGCTAGGGGCGGGGTGGTTTGTTTGGCATTTGGATTTTGGAATTTGACATTATAACCGTTCAATAAGGCAAGTTTGGTTTCAGTAACAGAAAAAATGCTATCCATGAGCAAGTGATGAGGGAGGTTGTCATGTTTAGAGGATCTATCGTTGCGATTGTAACCCCTTTCAAAGGGGGAAAAGTGGATGAAGAAAAATACCGGGAATTGATAGAATTTCAGATCGAAGGCGGGACAAGCGCCATCGTGCCGTGCGGCACTACCGGGGAATCGGCTACGCTCACGATGGAGGAACATGCCCGTGTCATCGATATCGCCATTGAGGCGGTCAATAAGCGGGTGCCGGTGATCGCCGGAACCGGCGGAAACAGCACCAGCGAGGCAATCGAGCTTACAAACCACGCAAAAAAGTCAGGAGCGGATGCCACGCTGCAGGTAACCCCCTATTACAATAAACCCACGCAAGAGGGGCTGTATCAACACTTCAAGGCTGTTGCCGATGCCGTGTCCCTGCCGCAGGTCCTCTACAATGTGCCGGGACGAACCAGCGTTAACATGTTGCCGGAAACCGTGGCACGCCTTGCTGAATTGGCGGAGGTGGTGGCCGTGAAAGAGGCGTCGGGGAATCTGGGGCAGATGGCGGAGATCATGCGGTTGGCCGGCGACAAGATTACCCTTCTCTCCGGCGATGACAACCTGACCCTGCCGGTTCTCTCCATTGGGGGAAAAGGCGTTATTTCCGTGGTGGCCAATATCGTCCCGGGGGATAGCGCAGCGCTCGTGAAGGCTTGGGATGAGGGAAATGCTGAAAAGGCAAAAGAACAATACTACAAACTGCTTCCGCTGTGTAAGGCCATGTTTTACGAGACCAACCCCATCCCGGTCAAGACTTCCCTTGCACTCATGGGGAAGATAGAAGAGGAGATGCGGCTGCCGCTTTCGCCCATGGCCCCGGCAAGCCTGGAGAAATTGAAAAGGGCGCTTGGTGATTACGGCCTCCTGTAAACGAAGAGTAAAAGGAGTATTGCCATGGTAAATGCGATTGTTGCGGGCGCTGCGGGAAGAATGGGAAAGCGGATCATCCATATGATTCAGCAGAACCCCGGAATTACCCTTGCGGGAGCCTTTGAGCATCCTGAACATCCGGCCGTACACAAGGACGCGGGCGAAGAAGCCGGTACAGGCAATCTGGGGATAGAGATCGCTCCTTCTCTGGATGCAGTCCTGGGCAAAGGGGACGTGATGATCGACTTCACCACCCCTGCGGCAACCCTTCAGAATCTCCATGCTGCTGTTTCCCTTGGGTTAGCCATGGTCATCGGTACCACGGGAATCCATGGAGAACAACTGGAGGAGGCAAGGTCACTTGCGGAAAACATCAGGTGTGTCATGGCGCCCAACATGAGTGTTGGAGTCAACGTGATGTTCAAGATAGCCGGGGAACTGGCAAGGCTTCTGGGTAATGACTACGATATGGAAATCCTGGAAGTGCATCACCGTCTCAAGAAAGACGCGCCGAGCGGGACCGCCATGCACCTTGCCCGCATCTTGGCGGAAACCGTGGGCCGTGATCTTGATCAGGTGGGAGTGTATGAAAGAAAGGGTCAGATTGGGAAACGGACCAACGAGGAAATCGGTATCCAGACGTGGCGCGGCGGGGACATTGCCGGGGAGCACACCATCATGTTTGCGGGTATCGGTGAACGGCTGGAATTGATACACCGGGCCCACAATCGTGATAATTTTGCCAGAGGCGCGGTGAGAGCAGCCCTTTGGGTGGTGGAACAACCCAAAGGGCTCTACGATATGCAGGATGTGCTGGGACTGAAGTAATACACCAGGGCAGATAAGCTGAAGCCTGAAGACCTATAGATTTCGAACGTAGTGAACAGAAAGAGAGGGAAAATGACGATTTTTGAAAAGGCGGAAAGGCTGAAGCAGCTTCCCCCTTACCTATTCAAAGAGATTGATCGAAAGAAAAGAGAAGTAATGGCCCGGGGGGTAGATATCATTGACCTGGGGGTGGGAGACCCGGACATCCCGACCCCCCCGCATATCATCGACGCCCTCAAGAAGGCAGCCGACGACCCGGCGAACCACCGATATCCATCGTATTCGGGGATGCCCGCGTTCAGGGAAACAGTGGCGGAATGGTATGGGAAAAGGTTCGGGGTTACCCTTGACCCGCCAACAGAGGTTATTACCCTCATAGGGAGCAAGGAGGGAATTGCCCACTTCCCGCTTGCCTTCATCAATGCGGGAGATATTGCCCTTGTCCCGAGTCCCGCGTACCCGGTATATCGTATTGCAACACTCTTTGCCGGGGGGGAGCCCTATACCATGCCCCTTCTGAAAGAGAATGATTTCCTGCCGGACCTGAACGTAATTCCATCTGATGTTGCGGACCGGGCCAGGATTTTGGTTATCAACTACCCGAATAACCCTACGTCTGCTACGGCTGATGAGGAATTTTTCAGCAGGGTTGTGGCTTTTGCACGAAAACACGGCATTATCGTCTGCCACGACGCCGCTTACACGGAAATGGCATTCGATGGATACAGCCCTCCCAGCTTCCTGGAAGTGGATGGCGCAAAAGAGATCGGCCTTGAATTCCACTCCCTTTCCAAGACGTATAATATGACCGGCTGGAGGGTCGGGTTCGCGGCGGGAAACCGGGAAGGTATTGAGGGATTGGGCGCCATAAAGAGCAATATCGACTCAGGCGTGTTTCAAGCGGTCCAGCTTGCCGGCATTAAAGCTCTCAGGGGAGATCAGTCCTGCGTCCGGGAAATGGCCAGTACCTATCAGGCTCGCAGGGATTTGATGATCAGTGGGTTAAAAGATATGGGGTTTGAGGTTGATCCTCCGAAGGCAACGTTTTATCTCTGGATCCAGGTGCCGGAAGGGTATTCGTCAGCATCCTTCGCAACACGACTCCTGGAGGAGGCGGGACTGGTGGTAACCCCGGGAAATGGTTTCGGGGAACCGGGAGAAGGCTACTTCAGGATCGCCCTGACCCAGACGATGGACCGGCTGTCAGAGACCCTGGAAAGACTTAAGAAAATGAGTTTCTAAATGACTGAAATCGCCTATATCGGGATCGGCTCGAACGTAGGCCAACCCCTTGAGAACTGCCTGTCGGCGATCAGGCTTCTGGGGGAAATGCAGGGTTGCCGTATTGACGGCAGGTCGGGTTTTTACCGGACGGAGCCGGTTGGAGTGGAGGGGCAGGAGTGGTATGTGAATGCGGCGGTTGCAATCACAACGGAGCGGTCTCCGCAGCACCTCCTTGAGGGACTCCTGGCCCTTGAGAAAAAAATGGGCAGGGTGAGAAAAGAAAAGTGGGGTCCCCGGATCATCGACCTGGATCTCCTCATTCACGGGAAACGGATCATAGAAGAGGAAGGTCTCATTGTTCCCCATCCCAGAATGCACGAGCGGCGGTTTGTCCTGGTGCCCATGGCAGATCTTGCTCCAACCCTTGTTCACCCCGTGTATGGCAAGAGGATGATAGATCTCCTTGGTGCATGTCATGATAACGGCCAGGATGTTATTCCACTTGAGGAAGAATAGATGCGGCTTCTGATTTTTATCCTTCTGGGATATCTGCTCTACAGGACTGTGCGGCGCTATTTAAGATCAGGGCAGACCCTCGAACACCATGAGAGCTCTGAAGCCATTGACGAGATGGTCCAGGACCCGGTTTGCAAAACATACGTACCGGTCCGGGAAGCGGAGAAGCGGGTCATCAACGGGAAAAGGTATTATTTTTGCAGCAAGAAGTGCGCGGACGAGTTTCAGCACCAGTCGAAATCATAAGGCGGAAAGATGAACAATTTGACGGCCAAAGGAGTGAACAATGAAATTTTTTATTGATACAGCGAATATTGAGGAGATCAAGAAGGCAAACGAACTGGGAATGGTTGATGGGGTGACCACTAATCCATCGCTTGTGGCCAAAGAGGGAAGGGAGTTCAGGGGCCTTCTGGAAGAGATTTGTGCCATCGTGGATGGCCCGGTCAGTGCCGAGGTGGTAAGCGTGGAAGCCGAAGGCATGATCACTGAAGCACGGGAGCTGGCCAAGGTGGCCGATAATGTCGTGGTAAAGGTGCCCCTGATTGAAGAGGGGTTAAAGGCGACGAGGGCCCTGTCCAGAGAGGGAATAAAGGTCAATGTTACCCTCTGTTTCTCCCCGGTGCAGGCACTCATGGCAACGAAGGCAGGCGCATCTTTCATCAGCCCTTTTGTGGGGAGGCTTGATGACATCAGCCAAGTGGGCATGGAGCTGGTTGATCAGATCGTTACCATTTATGACAATTATGGGTTTGAAACGGAAATCATCGTGGCGAGCGTACGGAATCCCACGCATGTACTGGACGCTGCGCTTATGGGTGCAGATATCGCTACCATTCCCTATAAAGTGATTGCACAGCTAATCAAGCACCCTCTCACGGATATCGGGCTTGAGAAATTTCTCGCTGACTGGAAAAAACAGGGATAGGAATGGTTGGCGGGAGCGGAAGAGGAAAAATATTTTTTTGTTTCCTTATGCTGGTGTTCCTGCTTTGCCCGTGTCCGCAGGCGTTTTCCGATATCTATCGGTACAAAGACGACAACGGTGTTTGGCACTTTACCAATGTCAAGAGTGATAAGCGTTACCGGTTGTACATCCGGACTCCCCGGGAAAAGTCTTCGGCATATATAAAGAAGTACGAAGGGATTATCGAGCAGGCATCATCCCGTTTTGGGGTTGCTTCCTCCTTAATCAAGGCGGTCATCAAGGCGGAATCCGATTTTGATCACCGGGCGGTTTCCCACAAAGGTGCCAAGGGGCTTATGCAGCTCATGCCGGAAACCGCCGGCGCCATGGATGTAAAAGACCCCTATGATCCCGAGGAAAACATCTTCGGCGGAACGAAATACCTGAGTCGGCTGCTGGTGAGATTTAAGGACATCAGGATGGCTTTGGCCGCCTACAATGCCGGCCCGGACCAGGTGGAGAAGTATCAGGGGGTACCTCCCATTCCCGAAACAGAATCTTTCGTGGAAAAGGTAATGAACTATTATCGGCGGTATAACACCAAACATCCATAGTTTGTCTGCACATGTGAACAGTAGGGACTACCTGAGAAGAGAGATATTGTGGTGGCAGGAAAAACCGAAAACAGGGCGAAAGGGAAAGCGAGTTTCCGCGAGGAGGTCTTTAACCTTCCGAACAGCCTCACATTTTTCAGGATTGCATGTATTCCCCTGGTGCTGCTTTTCCTGAAGATTTCGGGTAAAACAGGGAGTTTTCTCGCGGCCCTGCTCCTCGCCCTGGCATTTATCACGGACATGCTGGACGGGTACCTGGCGAGACGATACGCCTCCGTTACCACCCTGGGAAAATTTCTTGATCCCCTGGCCGATAAAATCCTGGTTTCTGTGTCCATGATTATGCTCATCCCGCTGGGGCGAATCCCGGTGTGGATGGTAATCGTGATTATTGCGAGGGAAATGGCGGTTACGGGCCTCCGGGGGATAGCGGTAAGTGAAGGGATCGTGATCCAGGCAAGTTCGTGGGGAAAGTACAAGACCGTGTTTCAATGTATTTCCCTTGTGGGACTCTGCCTCCACTTTACCTACCTGCGTATCAATTTTCATATGGTGGGTATGATTTTCCTGTGGATTGCCCTGGCTCTCACCGTGTGGTCCGGGTGGGATTACTTCAGCCAGTTCAGCCGCAAGGTTTTCGTGAAGTGACCCCTCTCCCCTGAGTTTTTTGTTGACAAAGGTTGGCCAAACTGTAAAATTATTTCATTATCAATGCGGGAATAGCTCAGTTGGTAGAGCCTCACGTTGCCAACGTGATTGTCGCGGGTTCAAGTCCCGTTTCCCGCTCCAGTGAATTAAGGCCCACCATGCGAAATGCATCATGGGCCTTCAACCCATATAGGCGGCATAGCCAAGAGGCTAAGGCAGCGGTCTGCAAAACCGTTATTCACCGGTTCGAATCCGGTTGCCGCCTCCATGAATTCATGGGGAGTGTAAAGCATGCTTTCCCACTCTAATCAACCCGCAGTGCTTAAAAATGAACTGAAAAAGCTGTTGAAAATGGCAACTGGAATTTTTTGAAATTCTCCATGAATATCTTTGGAGGCGAGATGAAAAAACCGGCAAATGATGTTGGGAAGAAAAAGCCCGCCTGGAAGAAGATCATTAAGCCTGCCATCTATATCGCCATTGGCATTGCCATAGCCTTTCCCCTTTTCAGCATGACCTATTTCACCATGGTGCGGACATCCACGCCTGAGTTTTGCGCATCGTGCCATGAGATTCAATTCGCTTACAACACCTGGAAGACCTCCACCCATACCAACAATGAACAAGGATTTGTGGCCGACTGCATGGACTGTCACCTCCCCGCACCGCATGATACCTTTAATTTTTTCTATGCCAAGACAGCCCACGGTATCAAAGACATCATCGTCCATTTTTTTGGCGGCACCTATGACCACCAGGAGCAGCGGCGTATTGCCTATGCCTCTTTCAAGAATCAACAGTGCCAGAAATGCCACCGTAACCTTCTCTATATTCCGAACAAGCGGGGAGCCATGCTGGCGCACCGCGATGTGGTCTATGCCCGGCCGGGCTATGAGAAACGGTGCGTGGATTGCCATAAAAACCTGGTTCACAATCCCAGGACTATGTATGAATATAAACAGTACCGTGAAACATACAGGGGCCTTGGGCTCTAGGGAAAGGGGGGCGCATGATGAAAAGGATTATTTTGCTCATTGGTTTGATATGTGGATTGGGAGGTCTTCTGGCGGCAGGAACTATGGTCGCAAGTGCCAAGACCGCCCCTAATCAGGCCAAACAAAAGGAATTCAGGATTGAGCGCAGCATGCCCAAGGAGGCCATTGCGTGTATCCAGTGTCACAAGAAGGAAAGTCCTGGTATTTTTGCGGACTGGGCCCACAGCCGGCATGCCTCCGCAAATATTACCTGCCTGGACTGCCACAAGGCGGAAGAGTTTGATGCAGATGTGAGCAAGGAGCACTATAGGCAATACGAGCGAGCGGACCAGAAATATGGGACCAAGGAGTATAAAGTGCCGATCTCCGCACTGGTAACCCCCAAGGACTGTTCCCGGTGCCATCCTGACGAGGCCAAGCAGTATGCAATAAGCAAACACGCCAATACCCTTGAAATAGTGTGGAAAGTTGATCCGTGGATGAACAAGGGGATGAACAGTGACAATGAGAGGACGACCGGCTGTTACCATTGTCATGGCACGGTGGTCAAATTCAAGGATGGGAAGATGACGCCGGACAGTTGGCCCAGTGTCGGCGTCGGCAGGATCAATCCGGACGGGAGCAAGGGCTCGTGCAGCGCGTGCCATACCCGCCACAGGTTTTCCGTGGCTGAAGCCAGGAAACCAGAGGCATGCGGCCAGTGCCACCTGGGCCCGGATCATCCGCAGATAGAGATTTTCATGGAGTCAAAGCACGGTGATATCTATACCGCGTATGGGGATGAATACAACTGGAACGCGGCACCGGGCACCTGGACACCGGGCGTTGACTACCGTGCCCCCACCTGCGCGGCGTGCCACATGTCCGGGGCGGGCCCGGTTCTCACCTCGCATGATGTCACGGAACGGCTTTCGTGGGAACTCCAGGCTCCCCTGACCGTTCGGCCGGAAAACTTCAAGCCTTTTCCCGCCAAGACAAACTGGAAGGTGGAAAGGGAAAAGATGGAAGCCGTGTGCATGCAGTGCCACAGCAAACTGTGGGTACAGAATCACTATGCGCGGCTTGACAAGAATGTACAGGAGTACAATGATAATTATTTCAAGCCGGCCAAAAAAGTGCTCGGGCAGTTGTATGAAAAGGGACTGCTGGACAAGAAGAGGTTTTTCGATGAAGACGTGGAATTCCATTTCTATGAACTGTGGCACCATGAAGGCAGGAGAAAAAGGATGGGTACGGCCATGGCTGGACCGGACTATGCCTGGTGGCACGGGGCATATGACATGAAACCGAAGTTCAATGCATTCATGAAAGAGGCCCTTGAGAGCCTGAAGACCGGCAAACCGGTTTACAAGCATACGTATTATCCCAATGCCACAGGGAACACCAAAAAACCATCCGAGATACCCCCGCTAGGCAAGTAAACCAGAAGCCTTCAACATTTCTCCCTTTCCTGAATCCCTGTTCCTCCATGTCGAGGAACAGGGATTTTTCTGATAGGCGCCATAGCGAAAAGTACCTTGACATGAACCGGTAAAAGTATTTTTCTGGTTGTGCCATGGAGGTTCTTTTGCTGAAGAAAAAAGTGACCCGGGAAGCATTGGAAACCCTTTATCATCGGTACAATGATGAAAAGTATATTCAGTACGATCCCATCAAATACGTGTATCGGTTTGAAGACCCTGTGGAGCAGGAGCTGGTGGCCCTCATCGTGTCTTCCCTGGCATTCGGCCGCGTCACCCAGATTTTCAGGGCCATAGACCGCATTCTGGAAATTGCCGATGACCGACCGCTCCGATACATCTCCTTGCTGAATAATGAACCGGATAGAGACCTCCTGTCTTTTCAGTACCGGTTTGTGACCGGCGGAGATATGTACCACCTTTTCAAGGTGGCCGGGAGTATTATCAGGATATATGGCTCGCTTGGAGGTTTCATGCAGCAATATTACCGGCCGGGTCAATTTCTTCGCCTGGTGGAAGAAGTCACAAAGGTCTTTCAAGGGGTTCACTACCTCGTTCCCTGTTCCCTGAAGGGTTCCGCCTGCAAGAGGCTCTTCATGCTTTTCAGGTGGATGGTGCGAAAGGATAATATCGATCTGGGTTCATGGGACTTTATCAGCCCTGCTGAGCTCGTGATCCCCCTCGACACACACATCTTTCAGGCTGCAACGGCCCTTGAACTTACTTCCCGGAGGACGCCGTCTCTGGCTGCTGCCCTCGAGATCACAGAAGGGCTGGCCGAGTACTCGAGGCACGACCCGGTGAAATATGACTGGGCGCTGTCACACCAGGGCATCCTGGCCAACAACTTCCCTGCCGCTCACGCCCTTTCTTGACAAAATCGTTTGCTTTTCTTAGATTCTCTGTAATGAGAATGAATATACCTTTTTTGACTTAAAACACCTTTTTCTGTTTCCTGAACTGCGGGTTTAATCGTCTCATTTTGAAAATCGGTGTTGGGGAACGGTAGAAGGTGATAGCGAGGAAACCGGGCAGTTGAACAACTCATGGAAACAATTACCCAACTGTTAGATAATAAATCGTTTTTGAAGACCCTGTTTGACGCGATTCCCTGCGCCATACTCATCCTGGATCGCGACCGGCGTATCCACGCTGCCAATAATTTCTTCCTGAAAGCGTATGGCGGCCCTGAGAGTGAGGCCCTGATGAAACGGGTAGGCAATGTGATTCAATGTGTCAATGCCTTGAAGACCGATGAAGGGTGCGGTTTTTCGGAAGAATGCAGTTCCTGTGCGATACGAAATACCGCCTTGAAAGCAGTCGCAGGGGACCGGATTGAGCGAAAAAGGGCAAACATGGAGTTTTTCCTGGAGGGGAGATCCCAGGATCTTTCTTTGCTCATCAGCGCGGCGCCTTTTGAGCATGATGGGGACCGCCTCGCCATTGTGATGTTCGAAGATGTGACGGAACTGAATCACCTGCGCAAGCGCCTCAAGACCGAGCAGAGCTTCAGGGGAATCATCGGGCAGGATCCCCGGATGGAGGAACTGTTTGAGACGATCAGGGACGTGGCGGATGTTGATGTCCCGGTGCTCATCCAGGGGGAAAGCGGGACCGGCAAAGAGTTGGTCGCAGCCGCGATCCATAACGAGGGGCCACGGGCGGAGAGGCTTTTTGTCCCGGTGAACTGCGCGGCCCTCCCTGAAGGGTTGCTTGAAAGCGAGTTGTTCGGACATGTAAAGGGCGCTTTTACCGGCGCCATACGGGACAAAAAGGGGAGGTTTGAATTGGCGGACGGCGGGACCCTGTTCCTGGACGAAATCGGCGACCTGCCGAAGACCGTGCAGGTCAAGCTCCTGCGAGTCCTCCAGGAAGGAATATTTGAGCGGGTGGGTGGGGAAAAAAGCCTGTCCGTGAACGTCCGTATCATCAGTGCAACCAACCGTGACCTTGCCCGGGAAGTGGCAAAAGGACATTTCCGGAAGGATTTGTATTACCGGATCAGGGTTGTGCCGATCACCATTCCGGCGCTCAGGGAACGGAGAGATGATATCCCTCTCCTGGTAAACCATTTTCTCCAAAAGGAATCCCACGCAGGTTCACCGGTCCGGGGGATATCCCCGGAAGCCCTTGCGTTAATGGTGGAATATTCCTGGCCCGGAAATGTCCGGGAACTCCAGAGCGCTCTCCGGTTTGCGCTGCTGAAGGCCAGGGGCGGGGTTATCAGGCTGGAGCACCTTCCGGCAGAATTGAAGGAGTGGCAGGAGAGCCGCCCCTCACGTGGTCCTCGCCGAAAACTGGACAGGAAGGCCGTCCTTGACGCACTGGTGCGTGCGGGCGGCAATAAGGCCAAGGCGGCCCGCATGCTCGGCGTGGGCAGGGCGACGCTTTACCGTTTCCTCTCGGAACAGCCGGATATCAGGTCAGAATAGGTATCCACACTCATATTGTCTCATGAGACGATGGTGTCTCATAATTGTATTCGAGACATTTGGGTGCAGGTCGAGCCCCATATTCATGGATCAGTCACTTTCCAGTAAATGAGACAGCGAGAAAATATACCGTGATATGAATTGGTTATCCCGCCTCATCCTTGAATGATACAGATCTGTCTCATAAATCCCTCCTCCATGCTTCATTTTGTAAACACAGCGGTCTTGTATCCATGTAATAGATTGAAAATACGGCATAAAAAGCTCCCTGGTGCAACCCTTTGTTCATTGGCACGAAACGTGCTCAAGAAAAAAGGAAGATATCTGATGAAATTCCCGGGAGGAATCCATGAGGCCATGTGACATGAGTATCAGGAAGACACTAGACCTTGCAGAAGAAATGATCAAACTGGCTGATGAAGGTGATGCAGTCAGAGAGGACGATGGTTGCGGGGTGTTGTATGGGGTCTTGCGGGATTCAGCATTTCGCATAAAAAAACTGGCGGAAAAAGAACGGTCTGCTCACATCAAAAAGGGCTGGTGGAAAGAGGAACCCGAAAGGGGTGATGCCATATGATGGTTTTGGAAGATCTCAAGAGAGAGCAGAAACTCATAGATGCCATCGACTGGGATATGACCCCTGAAGAGGCGGTACGGCTCTATCTCGAATGGGGAAATAATTGGAGTCGCGGTTATCACATGGTGCGGTCCAAGCATGACGTGGCTCATTATTTTGTCCTGAACACCTGGGAGGAAGACCCGGTGATTTATTTTGTCCAGCGGACTACTGAAGGATCTGTTGAACTCGCGAAGATTGAGATACCCGAGAAATTAAGAGAGCAGGTGAAAGAGAAGATCCGTTCCCATAAGGGAGTTTATGCTGTGGAGGATGAGGTTCGGGACTGGCTGGAAAGGGAACTTGGCACCGGGCAATAGTCTCCCGGTTCAACACATGATCACGCATGGAACGTGAGAGAGAGGAAGGAGGGAAAAATGGAGGACAAGGTGTTGGCGGCAATGAAAAAGGCAGGCAAACCGGTACGGCCGGGGGATGTGGCCAAAATGCTTGGTGTGGAGAGCAAAGAAGTGTCAAAAGCGATAAGCTCTCTGAAGAAGATGGGAAAGGTAATATCTCCAAAGAGATGTTACTACGCGGTGGAAGAATAAAAAATAAAGCAGGGAACAGAAACAACGAACATGGAGGAGCATAAATGAAAAAGGTATTGATCGCGTACGGGAGCAGAACCGGAAATACGGAAAAGATGGCGGAATATATCGCTGAAGGGATTCGATTCAGCGGCAACGATGTGGAGTTGAGAAAGATAACGGAAATAAAAAAGGGAGAGGAATTGCAAGGCTATGACGCCTAC
>QMLQ01000024.1 GCA_003646815.1 Deltaproteobacteria bacterium
GGGCAAAACCGCATATCCCGTATATGTTTCCTCAAAATAATATATCACACAGGACCAAAACTTGAAATGAAAAATTTTGCTATGCTTCTCCTCTTTTGCGGTTTGTTGCTCGAAGCCCCTTCAGCAAGCAGGCAGACCGGTTGTTTCCTGTCTTCCGTACGTCCGGTTCTAGAAACCAGTGAAGCGTATTCCGTATGAAAAGGTATACTATAACACGTCAATATGTTGACACTGGGCATGGAGAGAGGACTGCTGGCGGGTCTTTCCAAAATATCCTCAGGGAAAAAGTCGGGCCGTCTTTTGCCCGGCAAAAAAGAATTGAGCATCCTGTCGCGCAGGGCGGTCAACGGAAATCAAGACGGAGCCTTGTTTTTTAATACGCAACAACACCTCTCGTTCCCCCGCGTCCGAGAATTTTCAATCTATGGGGCAGGATGGCACAACTATTGCAAATCTATATAAGAGCGAAAAAACCTGGATTTGACCAAAGGAGGAAGTTGCATCATGAGTCCGAGCACTCTCTCAGCCCTGAACGCAGAACGGAGGAGCGAACCGCGTTTTCCGGCTTCACAGTATTACAGCGTGGAATTCTCCATAAACGGCCTGACCATGTCTTACCAGTTCAAGATCTGGAATATGGCATCCCAGTCCATGTGCGTCCTGGTGCGGGAGGACTCTGAAGTGTTGCCTCGTATCAAGGTGGGAGACATCCTGGATATGCGCTATTATACGGGATCGTCGACAAGCCCCTGTGAGGATCTCAAGACTGAAATACGGCATATCACCAAAGATGAAAATGGAAGATTTAAGGGTCATTATCTTGTGGGGCTGAGTATCCTGAATGAGGAAAGCCAGCCGGTGACTCACTGAACTCCTCAAATCCCTTCTGACTCCTGGGGTTTTTGTATCGTGCCTCCCACTCCTGAATACCGCCCTTTCCTGAGGGCGGCTGCAGCCGTCCGCTCCGGTCTTGCACTCTATTTTTCCCTTTGCAACGCCTGAATGCCGTGTTAATCTTTTCTCTGCTATGAAGAAACCAAACAACCTCGCTGTCTTGGGCTTTCTGCTCCCGTTCGTTGCGGCGGCGCTTGCCGGCGGTCTCATCCTTGTGGTGAAAAAGGATTTCACTTCGACAAGATTTCTCGTCCCTTATTTGAGCCTTGTCCCGCTGGTATTGCTCTGCGGGCTTGTTTCTTCAATCAGGTCCATTCCCCTTATCCCTGATCTGAACGATAAAGACTATGCCTATTCCGGTTTGACTTTGAATATCCTCTTCCTGCTGATCTATTCCATCTCTGTCATTTATTTTTTCTCATCCTGAACGAGCCCGCATTTCTCACGGGCAATCTATTTCGATGGCGGAAAGTCACATGTCTACTGCGTTGCGCTTGAAAAATGACTTTGACGTACTCATGGTACGCCTTCATCCATTTTTCTTCCTGCGCCTTGTATCCACGGGCCTTCCCGCCGCCTCGCTACGAAGGTCCGTGAGAAATGCGGGCCAGCCCTGTTCCTCTGTAAGACAGTGCAGGTTCTGTGCCTGAGTTTTCTCTTCCCTGTGTCATTTCCCCCTTCTTTTTCCTTGACATCTCAAAATTTTTTCCGTACAAGTGTCACAAAGTGGAGTAAAGTGTCATTAAGTGCCATAAAAAGGTGGTTTATGTTCAGGGGACGCTCCAGGCATACGCTTGACAGCAAGGGCCGTTTGGCCATACCGGCCCGATTCAGGGAGGTGCTGGAAACCGCGGGTGAAACAACCCTGGTGGTGACGAACCATGACAGCTGTCTCTGGGCATATACACGCAATGACTGGAAGGTGATCGAAGAAAAGGCGGCAAGTCTCCC
Source organism: Deltaproteobacteria bacterium (assembly GCA_003646815.1). Lineage (GTDB taxonomy): Bacteria > Desulfobacterota > DSM-4660 > Desulfatiglandales > Desulfatiglandaceae > B46-G9. Next base: position 1,846 of record QMLQ01000024.1, read on the forward strand.
GCAGTTTGATGAGGCGGTTAATGCCTATCTGCGATATTTCATATCCGGTGCTGTGGAATGTCAGCTGAAGCAGAACAGGATCACGATACCTCCGGATCTTCGCGAGTTCGCCGGGCTCAACAAGGAAGTCGTCCTAGTGGGAGAACTCAAGCGATTTGAAATCTGGGACAGGAATGAATGGGAGAAGGCCTTCAGAGCAGCGAAGGAAAATTTTCCAAAGGCAAGCCAGGCCCTGAAGGAAATGGGGATCTGAGTCGTGAGTCGTGAGCCTGGAGCCAAGACCGGCGACTCACGACTCATGACTCATGACTGACGACTCAAGACTCGCGACTGATGACTCATGACTATGGACTATCCCCACGAACCGGTTCTTCTCCGTGAGGTGGTAGAGGCGCTTTCCATTGTTCCGGATGGAATCTATGTTGACTGCACTGTTGGAAGCGGGGGACACAGCGAGGCAATTGCCCGCGAGCTGGGGCCCGGAGGAAGGCTGGTATGCCTGGACAGGGACCCTGACGCTGTGGACATTTCAAGGGAGAGACTCAATTTTCTGGGGCAGCGGCTCATTATCGCCCAAGCAGGCTTCGCGGCGCTGGTGGATTTTCTTCAGGAAAGGGGAATCGAACAGGTAGATGGCGTCCTGCTGGATCTGGGACTGTCTTCATACCAGCTGGAAAAGTCAGGACGAGGATTCAGTTTTCTTCGCGAAGAACCCCTTGATATGAGGATGGACCCGGGTCTTTCAAAAAGCGCTTTCGACCTGGTGAACACCGCTTCAATGCAGGAACTTGAAAAGATCCTGAAAGAATACGGAGAAGAAAAGAGGGCCAGGGTGATTGCGAAAAAACTTGTCAGGACGAGAGAAGGCCGCCCGATAAGGACTTCCCTTGAACTGGCTGAACTGGTTTGCGCGGTTTCTCCTGTTCGTCGCGGGAGGAAGGTGAGGCACCCTGCGACCAAGACGTTCCAAGCCCTTAGAATCGCAGTGAACCATGAACTGGATCAGTTGGCCTCGTTCCTTGAGAAAATCCCGGCAGTAATGCGGGAAGGGGGCAGGCTTGTCATCATATCGTATCATTCCCTGGAGGACAGGATTGTGAAGCAAAGGATGGAAAAATGGGAACATCCCTGCACCTGTCCCCCTGACTTTCCTCAATGTGTATGCGGGAACAAGCCCCTATTCATCCGGGTGGGCAAACGACCTTTCAGGCCGAGTTCCCGCGAGATCGCAATGAATCCAAGGGCAAGAAGTGCATCAATGCGGGTGGCAGAAAGGGTTTTGCAATGACACGACCGGAACGAGTGACAAGAATGGTGGGTGCCAGGAATTCCCGGACAGGGGTCCGTGTAAAAAATTCAAGGACAAAAAGGACACGGCCTTTCCTGTCTGCAAAACAGGTCTTTTTGATCATCGGCTTGCTTTTTGTGTTTATGGGCAGCGGTATTACCTATGTCTGGTCAACTTTTGAAAAAACGCAGATCGGATACGATCTAAGCCGCCTGAAAAAAGAAGAGATGAAATTAAGAGAAACCCATCGCAGGCTTGAACTGGAGCTGGCCTATCTGAAGTCGCCGGAAAACCTCACACGGCAGGCGACAAAAAAGCTCGGCCTCAGACCGCCTGCGCCTGAGCAGATTATCGTACTTCCATGAAGGTACAGCAGAAAAAGTGGATACGATTTCGAACATATGTGGTTGCGGGTTTCTTTGTCCTTGGATTGGGGATCATGTTTGCCCGTGCCTACCAGCTCCAGGTGTTGGAGCGGGAGCGGCTGGCGGCGCTGGCAAAGGCGAACTACCGGGACAGGATAACGCTGCCCTCAAAGCGCGGAGGAATTTATGACCGGCAGGGACACGCTTTGGCCCTGACCGTGGAGGTGGGGTCGGTCTATGCGCGTCCTTCCTGCATAAAAAAGAAACAAAGCGTTGCCCGGAAAGTTGCAAGTGTACTGAGAATGCGGAGGAGTAAGATCCTCGCATCTCTCAAGAGCAGACGCTCATTCGTATGGGTGAAACGCAGAGTCCCGCCCCCAATGATCGAGAAGATCAAATCCCTGGGAATAGAAGGGGTGGGAGTGATCCCGGAGAGCAGGCGCTATTACCCGGGTCGGGAAACCGCGGCACACCTGATTGGATTTGTGGGTACAGACAATCAGGGTCTTGAAGGGCTGGAAAAAATCTATGATTCGCTGTTAAAAGGCCCTCCCACGAGACTCCTGCAACTCCAGGATGCCCTTGGAAGGCCTTTCCTTATTGAACGGACCGAACCCTCAGGCTTCGGTCTCCACGATCTCATATTAACCATTGACAAAGATATCCAGTTCCAGGCCGAGCAGGCCCTGAAAGCAGCTGTTCGCAAATCAAAAGCGAAAAGCGGCCAGTGCCTTGTGGTGAACCCCAGGACAGGAGAGATCCTGGCCCTGGCGATTGTGCCGCAGTTCAACCCGAACATTTTTTCCCGGTACCGCCCTGAACAGTGGCGAAACCGGGTGGTAACCGACTGTTATGAACCAGGATCCACCATGAAGGCATTCCTCCTGGGGGCGGCCCTGGAGGAGCATGTGGTGAATCCGCAAACCCGATTTAACTGCGAGAACGGTTCATTCGGCATTGCAGGGAAAACCATCCATGATACCCATCCCTACAGTATGCTGAGCGTTCAGGATATAATTAGATATTCCAGCAATATAGGTGCCTTGAAAATGGGCAGGGCACTGGGATATGGAAGGTTTTCCCGCTACCTGGAGCGATTTGGATTTGGCAGGAAAACCGGGATAGAGCTCCTTGGTGAACAGAGAGGATTTATCCGGGATCCGAAAAAGGCCAAGGAGATTGAGAAAATTACCTCCTACTTCGGGCAGGGGATGAGTGTGACTACCCTTCAACTCGCCATGGCCATGGCAGCGATCGCCAACGGTGGCCAACTGATGCGGCCGTTCGTGGTCAGCGAGATAAAAGACAGCACCGGAAAAGTGATACAGGTGACAAAGCCCAAGGTGGTCAGGAGGGTTTTGAGCCGGCGGACATGCGAAAGGGTGAGCCGAATACTCGAGAGGGTTGTGGAGGAGGAAGGAACAGGAGCACAAGCCTCCATTCGAGGATTCAGGGTTGCAGGGAAAACAGGTACCGCCCAAAAAGTGGATCCCCGGACCAGAAGATACTCTTCCCGGAATTATGAGGCTATTTTTGCCGGATTTGTGCCCGTGGATGACCCGCGCATGGTGATTGTGGTGATGGTGGATGAACCAAAGGGTATCCCCTACGGCGGGATTGTGGCTGGTCCTGTATTCAGGGAAGTGGGACAGTGGGCATTGAACTATATGCGTGTTTCTCCCCGTGTGGAAATGGCGTTGGCAAAGGAGGTACAGGAACCGAAGAACGTCGATGACAAGGTGCGCATACGGATGGCAATCGCCCCACGGAATAGAAATGGACATCTTCCCGATTTCAAAGGGCAGACCATGAGAGAAGTGCTGAGAGAGGGGAATGCACTTGGTTTGAAAGTGATCCTGAGAGGCACGGGGCTGGCCTATAAACAGTACCCCAGGCCCGGCATTCCCCTGAAGAAGGTTTCGGTTGTGAAGGTCCGGTTCAGGCCGCCGGCGTAAAAGGGTTGATTCGTCAACGGTTTAGCCCATTATCCGGTTTGCAGGTTTTTCCGGCACAACCGATTCAACGGGCAAACCAACTAAACGGGCGCAGGGCAAAAGAGGAAGAGGAACAATTTATTCAAGATGGTTTGAAGCATTTAACGAGTAAACAGGCACAACGGGCAAACAGGCAAACAGAAAAGCATGAAACTGGGAGATATTCTTCACCACATTCAATATGAACACTTTTCCGGGGATCCAGACGTGTCCATCAGGGGAATAGCATATGATTCGCGGGCTGTAAAACCAGGCGATCTTTTTGTTGCCGTCAAGGGCTCGGCCTTCGATGGACATCTTTTCCTGGAAGACGCAGTCAGAAGAGGTGCTGCTGCGGTGGTGGTAACTAATGCAGAAAAGTGTCCTGAAAAAGTCCCCTGTATCTGTGTTGCTGACAGCAGAGACGCCCTTGCCCAGATTGCTGTTTACTATTACGGCCGCCCTTTTGAACGAATGAACCTGGTCGGTATAACCGGGACCAACGGGAAGACAACCGTCACGTATTTGCTGGAATCTATCCTGGGTAACGCAGGGCGAAAAGTGGGGGTTATAGGAACAGTGAACTACCGATTCCCGGGAGAAGAGTACACGGCTCCCGTGACCACGCCGGAATCCCTGGATCTCATGAGAATCATGCGAAAAATGGCGGATGCAAGCGTGCACGATGTCCTGTTGGAAGTTTCATCCCATGCACTTGATCAGGGACGGACAAGGGCCTGCCCCTTCCTGGTGGGGGTTTTTACCAATATCTCCCGGGACCACCTGGACTACCACGGCTCAATAGAGGCATATTTCGAGGCGAAGAGCGTGCTGTTCACATCACTCAAAAAGGGCGATTCAGGACGGCAGCCGACAGCCGTCATCAACATGGATGATCCGTGGGGCCCGGCTCTAAAAGAGAGGACCACGGCTGACGTGATAACGTACGGATTTGGAAAGGAATGTGATGTTCGCGCTGTTGATGTCCGGATGAGCGGATCAGGTATATCGGCGGTACTCAAGACACCAGAAGGTGATGGGGCTGTTCGATCATCACTCATAGGGGATTTCAATGTGTACAATATGATGGCCGCGGCTGCTGCAGCCCTGGCCCTCGGGTTGAGCGTTGATGAAATTGTCTCGGGCATCCAGGCCCTCCCAGGGGTCCCCGGGCGGCTGGAGCGGGTCAAAAACAGGGCGAAAAAGAACATCGTGGTGGACTACGCCCATACTCCGGACGCCCTGGCAAAGGCCCTTCAAGCGCTCAGGCCCTATGCAGAGGAAAGGCTTATTTGTGTATTCGGCTGCGGGGGAGACCGTGACAAAGGAAAAAGGAAAGAAATGGGCCGGCTGGCAGCCCAGCTGAGCGACGTGGTCATCCTGACGTCGGATAACCCCAGGACGGAGAACCCCGACGCGATTATTTCCCAGATTGAAGAAGGGGTACGCCTGATCGGAATTCCTCCTCATACGGGAGTGGAGCTTGAAGATCTCCCCGCAAGGGCGTACCGGGTCATTCCGGACCGGGGTCAGGCGATTCAGACGGCCGTTCGTCTTGCCACTGCAAGAGACGTGGTTCTGATTGCCGGAAAGGGGCATGAGACATACCAGATTGTGGGACACGAGGTGAGAGATTTTGATGATCGCAAGATCGCCGCGCAGGTGGCCTCCTGAGAATCCTTTATGAAACCTGAATGGGGAAAAATAACTGCTGCGCAAATCATCGGCCCGATCCAGGGAAAACTGGTTGCCGGGCAGGCAGATATTTCCCTTGCGGGGCTTTCAACTGATTCCAGAAAAGCGTTGCAGGGAGAGCTCTTCTGGGCACTCAAAGGAGAAAAGTATGATGGCCATGATTTTGTAGAAAAGGCTATTCAATCAGGGGCCTCGGGCATTGTGATACGCGAATCATATCTCCCGCATCTCGCGAAGCATGTGAGGCCTGATCAGATGGAGGCTCCCCCGGTGATTATAACCGTGAAGGATACGCTGGAAGCGCTTGGAGAACTCGCAGGATGGTGGCGAAGGCAATATGACGTTCCCGTGGCGGCAGTTACCGGGAGCGTGGGAAAGACAACTACAAAAGAGATGTGCGCCTCCATCCTGGGGCAGGTGGGGAGCGTGCTGAAGAGTCAGGGGAACTACAATAACCTTATCGGCGTCCCCTTGACGCTGCTGCGGCTGGCCCCGGGGATATCACGGGTGGTCCTGGAGATGGGCATGAATCGTCCCGGGGAAATCGCACGGCTGACACAGATAACAGGGCCGGACCTTGGAGTGATCACGAATGTGGGGAAAGTTCACCTGGAAGGGCTTGGGAATGTGGCACGAGTGGCCAGGGCCAAATGTGAACTTATAGAAGAAAGTTCTCCTCAAGCGGACATTGTTGTGAACGGGGATGATCAGATGTTAATGGAGGCGGCCTCCCGGCTCCGAAAAGATCTTTTCACGTTCGGTCTGGTACCGGGGCGTAATGTGTTCGGCGGTGAAATCCAGGAGAACACTCCTGAAGGCGTTTCCTTTGTCCTGCATTACCGGGAAGAATCCCGGCCGGTCAATCTCAAGGTTCCGGGCCGGCATAATGTACGGAATGCGCTGGCAGCAGCAGCGGCGGGTTTTCTCATGGGAGCGGGCCCGGCAGAGGTTGTCAAAGGTCTTGAGGAATTTCGGGGCATCAAGGGGAGATTCACCATTGAGCAGCTTCCGTGCGGTATTACCGTGATAGATGACACCTATAACGCCAATCCGGATGCCTTGAGAGCTGCACTGGAAACGGGAAAGTCGCTTGTCCCGAAGGGAGGCAGGTTGCTCGTTGCCCTCGGCGATATGCTGGAGCTTGGTGATGAGGCTCCGATGGAACATCGGGCGGCGGGCCGCCTGGTGGCTGAAATGGGGGCTGCCTGTTTCATGGCCCTGGGTGAGTACGCCCATGAGATGATCAATGGCGCCCTGGAGGGGGGGCTTTCTGAGGAGAAGGCAGTATGGCTCAACGATCGTGATGAGATGGTGAACAGGCTGGGTTCTGTGGCTGAAAATAGGGATCTGGTTATCATCAAGGGATCACGAATGATCGGGTTGGAAGAGGTGGTACGAAAACTTAAAGAAAGTGTCTGCACGGGGTGATTTCCCCATCAGAAGGAGGTTCAAGATGAAAGATTCTGGAAAAATTCTCGTGGTGGATGACGAAGAGGGCATTCGCAACCTGCTGTTTGATTTCCTTTCTATGCAAGGATACCAGGTTTCTCTGGCCCAGAACGGCCAGGAGTCTCTTGGACAACTGGAGAGAAGCGCGTTTGACCTGGTGATCACGGACATTGATATGCCGAAGATGGACGGGATCACCATGATGAAGAAGATGAAAAGGGCGGGACGCAGGGAAAAACTCATTGTCATGACCGCAAACCCCTACAGGGGAACTGACTGGGCGGAAAATGTGCCACCCGTGCTGAGGTGTATTCCGAAACCTTTTAACCTGGCCGGCCTTCTCGATGCGGTCAATACTGCCGTATCCGGATAAAGCATATTTCATAACTGCAGGAGGGATTTCCTGCGGATAAGGAAAGCTTTTATGCTCTACAAGATCATTTATCTCCTGCACATGGATGTTTCCTGGGTGAACGTATTCCGTTACATCACATTCAGGACCATCCTGTCCGCGCTCACGGCGCTTTTGATCTGTTTCATTTTTGGGGGATGGGTCATCAGGCGGCTGCGGAAATTACAGATAGAGCAGTACATCAGGGATGACGGTCCTGCAAACCACAAGAAAAAAGAAGGGACCCCCACCATGGGAGGATGCCTTATTATACCGGCGGTGATCCTCGGCACGCTTTTCTGGGCGGACCCTGGGAACAGATACGTCTGGACAGTTGTTTTCGTGGCCCTTTCGTTCGGGGGTATCGGTTTTGTGGATGACTACCTGAAAGTTTCCAGGAAGAACAGCAAAGGGCTGCGGGTGGTTACGAAATTTTCACTCCAGACCCTGGCGGCGCTTGTGGTCGGCATTTTTCTGTTCCAGGATCCTGTCCTGGGCACGCGCTTGAACCTCCCCTTTCTCAAGACCATCCAGCCGGATCTGGGCCTGGGCTATATCCCGTTTGTTCTGGTGGTCATCGTGGGATCTTCTAACGCCGTGAACTTGACTGATGGCCTGGACGGCCTGGCCATCGGTCCGGTTACCATCGCTTTTGCCAGCTACCTAGCCTTTGCCTATCTTGCGGGGCACGCGAAGATTGCAGGGTACCTCCAGATCCCGTATGTGCCGGGTGCAGGAGAACTGTCGATTATCTGCGGAGCAGCGGTGGGAGCGGGGCTGGGCTTTCTCTGGTATAACGCCTATCCCGCGGATGTATTCATGGGGGATGTGGGTTCCCTGTCACTGGGTGCCATCCTTGGAACGGTGGCCCTGATCATCAAACAGGAAATTGTCTTGGTCCTGGTGGGGGGGTTGTTTGTGTTTGAGGCCCTGTCCGTTATTTTTCAAGTGGCATATTTCAAGGTAACCGGAGGTCATCGGATTTTTCGCATGGCGCCCATTCACCATCACTTCGAGTTGAAGGGGTGGCCTGAACCAAAGGTGATCGTTCGCTTTTGGATTATCGCCATTATCCTGGCGCTTCTTTCCATCAGCACCCTGAAACTGCGTTAGCAGGGGGAGCGGGAGCGGTGATCCCGTGACTGTAAAGCGTTTGGACACGAAAGGAAAAAAAGTCCTGGTTGTGGGCCTGGGAATCTCGGGATATTGGGCATCTCGCTGGCTCGCAACCCACGGAGCGGAGGTAACGGTAACGGACTCCCGCAGCCGGGAGGAGTTAAACAGGACATTTTATGAGGAACTGGCGGGCAAAAGCGTCACATTCGAGTTGGGAGGCCATCGGGAAAAATCTTTCCGGGAAGCGGACATGATTATCTTGAGCCCGGGAGTTCCTCATACCATGCCCCTTCTTCAGGAGGCACGCGTGAAGGGAATTCCGATCATGGGAGAGCTAGAGCTTGCCAGCCGGATTATTTCAACTCCCATGATTGCCGTCACCGGTACCAACGGGAAGTCCAGCGTTACTGCCTGCCTGGGGTCACTTCTCCAGATGGCGGGACTGCCGGTGTATGTGGGCGGGAACATCGGGACTCCCTTGATGGCATATGCCAGCGAGGAAATGAACGCAGCGTACGTCGTTGTGGAAGTGAGCAGTTTCCAGTTGGACACAGTGGAGACTTTTTCCCCGTATATCGCGATAATTTTGAATATTTCGCCTGATCATCTCGACCGCTACCAGGATTTTGAAGCGTATGCGCGAGCGAAGAAAAAAATATTTGCCCGACAGGGCCCGGGACAATATCTAATCGTGAATAATGAAGATGAAATTCTGGCCGGGCTTTCCCCAGAAAACGGGGTTTCCGTTCTCCGGTACGGACTTGAGCAGCGAGAGGGGCAGGCGACCTTTGTGGCAGATGGGGCGATCCAGGCTCCCGGGCACTCCGGCAAAATGGAGTATTACCCCACCAGCTCTTTTGGGATGCCGGGGGATCACAACGTTTTGAATCTCCAGGCGGTCATCCTGGTGGGCCACATTCTGAATATAGCTCCCGGCGTGATTAAGAGAACTCTCAATGAATTTAAAGGATTGCCGCACCGATTGGAGCGGGTGGGAGAGAAGGACGGAGTGGTTTTTTACAATGATTCAAAAGCGACCAATGTAGACGCTGCGGCTGGTGCCATCGAATCCCTGTCATGTCCCATCGTACTGATAGCAGGCGGAAAGCACAAGGGGCTCCGCTTTGAAAAGCTCGCTGCGGTTTCGGCGGGACGGGTCAAAGGGGCTGTCCTTATTGGGGAAGCAGCGGAAGAACTCGGAAAGGCATTTGAGGGGATAGTACCGTACCAACCTGCTGATGGTCTGGAGGAAGCGGTCCATCTGGCCTTTTCCTTGGCAGATCGGGGTGATGCAGTGCTGTTATCCCCGGCATGTTCAAGTTTTGATCAGTTCAATGACTACAAGCACAGGGGCGATGTTTTTCGCAAGGCGGCGGAGCAAATTATTCATGAGTAAAGCGAGAGTGCCAAGAGCGACACGGGGGACCCGCCCAAGAGGTGGGGAGTCCAAGCGAAGCGCGGACAAACCGGGGACCCGCCCAAGAGGTGGGGAGTCCAAGCGAAGCGCGGACAAATATGACCTCTGGATTCTCATCCCTGTCCTCTGCCTCATGGGAATAGGACTGGTAATGGTCTACAGCGCATCAACAAACCTTGCAGCGCACCGGCTGGGTGACAACTATTTCTACCTCAAGCGGCAGGCTTTTTTCGCCTGTGTGGGCATTGTTATCATGCTTGTTGCCAAGAACATCCCAAGTCGGATTTTTTCCAGGCTGACCTACCCGCTGCTTTTTGGGACCGCGTGTCTCATGATCATGGTACTTATTCCCGGTATCGGTACCAAGGTGGGTGGAGCTGCGCGGTGGTTCAGGGTGGGGAGTTTTTCGATTCAGCCGTCGGAGTTCGTGAAATTTGCCCTTGCGGTGTACCTTGCCTATTCCATGTCCAAGAAGGGCCCCGAGATGGCCCATTTTTCAACGGGGCTGGTTCCGCACTTGCTTGTGGCCGGGGTATTCATGTGCCTCATTATCCTGCAGCCCGACCTGGGTACGGCCGTCATTATCGGGTGTTGGCTCGTCATCCTTCTTTTTGTGGGGGGAGTGAATCCGTTTCAGCTTGCAGGAGTCTTATCCCTTTTCGCCCCGGTGGTGTTTTGGCTGGTATTGCATGCGGATTATCGGCTCAAGCGGTGGTGGGCATTTCTCCACCCGTGGAAAGATCCGACCGGTATTGGATTCCAGATCGTGCACTCTTTCCTGGCATTTGGATCCGGCGGTGTTTTCGGTATGGGCCTTGGCAACAGCAAGCAGAAACTGTTTTATCTGCCTGAGCCGCATACGGATTTTGTCCTCTCAATTTTGGGAGAGGAAATGGGTTTCCTGGGTATAGGCGCTACGATTATCCTGTTCGGCGTCTTGATCACCCGCGGAATCAAGGTTGCGCTCGACGCAAGGGACCTTTACAGCAGTTACCTGGCACTGGGGCTTACCACATTTCTGGGATTGCAGGTATTGGTGAACATGGGAGTTGTTATGGGGCTCCTGCCTACGAAGGGGTTGACGCTCCCCTTGATCAGTTACGGGGGATCTTCACTCATCATGACGTTCCTGAGCATAGGAGTGCTTCTGAATATATCGTCCCAAAGCTGCTAGTGAGAGCGGATGGGGCTGTCCCGGACGGCATAAATGAAAGAATTCAGGGCCATCATAGCAGGAGGCGGAACAGGAGGGCATCTCTTCCCCGGTATCGCAGTGGCCAGGGAAATGGAGAAGCGGTTTGATCGCACACGCATTGTTTTTATTGTCGGTCACCGGAAAATGGAGGTGAATATCCTGGACAAATACGGATATGAAAAGCAGTCCATCGACGTGGAAGGCCTCAAAGGGAGAAGCCTGTTCAGGGGGGCGGGAGTGATGGTGCGACTGCCGAAAGGGTTTTACCAGTCAGCACGCGTCATTAAGCAGGTATCTCCCGGTGTCGTTCTGGGGGTGGGAGGCTATACCTCAGGGCCGGTCTGCCTGGCAGGTCGTTTGCTGGGCGTGCCGACCGCTATCCACGAACAGAATACTTATCCCGGCCTGACGAATCGCATCCTTGCAAGAGTGGTGAACAAGGTGCTGATCTCCTACGACGAAAGCCGGGAATATTTCGGCTCTGCGGCAATGTCACTGACCGGGAACCCCGTGCGGGAAGAACTCCTTATTCATCCCGGGCCCACTCAAACACGGGAATCTGCGGGTTTTGCCATTCTGGTATTAGGGGGCAGCCAGGGGGCACGGGCGATAAACTCTGCCTTCGTGGAGGCACTGCTTCATTTGCAGAAGCGTGGCCTATCGCCGGAAATTATCCATCAGACCGGGCAGTTGGACTATGAGAGGGTGAAAAAAATGTACAGTCAACACGGTTTCCGGGGGGAAGTCATGCCTTTCATAGACGATATGGCAGGAGCCTATGCCCGCGCAGACCTTGTGGTGAGCAGGGCAGGGGCAACCACCCTGGCCGAAATCGCAGCCCTGGGCAAGGCGTCTGTCCTGATTCCTTATCCATATGCGGCAAACCAGCACCAGGACACCAATGCACGGGTCCTTGAACAGGCAGGCGGCGCCATCGTGAAAAATGAGCAGGATATGAACGGAGAAAATCTGGCCCAGGAGTTGGGTGACCTGATGCAGCACCCGGAAAAGGTCACGGAAATGGGCCGTGCTGCACTGGCCAGGGGAAGAAGGGATGCTGCGCGTCAGATTGTTGACCAACTATTGGAAATGATGCCATGACGGTAAAATTCGGAAAGACAAAACAAATCCACTTCATCGGTATCGGTGGAATCGGAATGAGCGGGATTGCCGAGCTTCTCCTCAATCTTGGGTACCGCGTCAGCGGATCAGACCTGAAGACCACTGCGGTCACGAAAAATCTCGCCGGCCTGGGAGGAGAAATTTTTCAAGGCCACCGGGAGGAGCATGTGGAAAAGGCAGATGTGGTGGTTTATTCCTCGGCAGTAGGAGAAGACAATCCAGAAATTGTGGCCGCCAAGAAGCGTTTTGTGCCGGTGATACCCCGCGCTGAAATGCTGGCCGAATTGATGAGACTGAAATATGGGATTGCCATTGCCGGCGCCCATGGGAAAACCACCACCACCTCCATGGTGGCCTCCATCCTGACAAAGGGTGGACTTGATCCCACCGCGGTTATCGGGGGCAGGCTGGATACCTGGGGAGGATCCAATGCGAGGCTGGGTGAAGGGGATATCCTGGTGGCAGAAGCAGATGAGAGCGACGGTTCTTTCCTGGCACTGTCCCCCATCATCGCAGTGGTGACGAATATAGACCAGGAGCACCTGGACCATTACGGCAATATGGAGGCAATTCGGAAGACATTTGTGGATTTTATCAACAAGGTTCCTTTTTATGGGACATCGGTCCTGTGCCTGGACAACGAGGAAATACAGTACATCATCCCACAGCTGAAAAAACGGTACATCACCTATGGGCTGACGTCCCAGGCTGACCTCCAGGGACGGGAAATCCGCCGGGAAGCTGCCGGCATGCGCTATGAGGTTTTCTACCAGGGCAAACCCATGGGTGAGGTCCTGGTGGGAATTCCCGGAGAACACAATGTATTGAACAGCCTGGCTGCCCTTGGTGTTGGCCTTGAACTGGGACTTTCCATGGATGCCGTTCGCCAGGGACTCAAGGATCTGGGCGGCCTTGCCAGGAGATTCCAGGTAAAGGGTGAAAAAAAGGATATCCTTGTGCTTGATGACTACGGCCATCATCCAAGCGAGATCGTTGCAACCCTGAAGACAGCGCGGGAGTGGTGGCCGGATAGGCGCATGGTGGTGGTGTTCCAACCGCATCGATACACGAGAACTCAGGCCCTTTTTGATCGCTTTGTTACCAGTTTCAACGAGGCGGACGTGCTTCTGGTAACCGCCATCTATCCGGCAAGCGAGCAGCCCATTGCCGGTGTCACCGGTGAAACCCTGTCAGAAGGTATAAGGGAACACGGACACAAGGATGTCTCCTTTTGCGGGGGGAGTGAAGAGACCCTCCAAACGCTCCTGTCCATTGTTCGGGAAGGAGACCTGGTGCTGACGCTGGGCGCCGGCGATATCGTGAAAGTGGGAGAGACGTTCCTGGAGGCGCTGGACTGAACAGCGGAAAGGGGCGGCGGTGAACAGAGCGCAAAGGGAGACACTGAGTGAGCTTGCGGATGGGAATATTCGTTTCAGCTGCTCCATGGCAGAGTACACCACGTTCAGGGTGGGCGGGAAAATAGAGGCCCTGGTGACGGTTGAAAAGGTGGGACGCCTGCGGAAGATCGTCCCGTTCCTGGAGCGAGAGGACATTCCGCGTTTTGTCCTGGGACGGGGAAGCAACCTGCTGGTTATGGATGGAGATATCCCCGGAGTGGCGATTCAGCTCAAAGGACCACTGGCCGCTGTTGAAGAAGACAGGTCTCAAGAGGCAGGAATCGCGGCCGGCGCCGGTGCTTCATTGGATCGACTGCTCCACTTCTGCAGGACCAATGGCTTTGGCGGGGCAGAGTTCCTGGCGGGTATTCCCGGTACCGTAGGAGGTGCCGCCGTCATGAACGCCGGTGCTTTCGGACAGGAAATCGGGGCATTGATTGCGGAGTTGGAAATGATCACCCCGAGAGGTGAGCTGCTTCAATTAAATCGGGATGAACTCTGTTTTTCCTACAGAAAATTGGAGGTTCCGGAAGGTCAAATAGTGACACGGGCCCTGTTGGAGATGGAAAAAAGCACCGCACTGAAGGTGGGAGAAAAGATTAACGAGTATCTGGGCAGGCGCAAGAAAACGCAGCCTCTGCATTATCCGAGTGCGGGTTCCGTCTTTAAGAATCCTCCGGGAGAGCATGCGGGCCGATTGCTGGAGGAGGCAGGACTGAAGGGAAAAAAATGCGGGGGGGCCATGATTTCAACAAAACACGCGAACTGGATTGTCAATACCGGCGGTGCAACCGCCCGGGACATCCTGGATCTCATCGGCCTTGCCCGGGAGAGGGTGATCGAAAAAAGGGGTATTGAACTGGATCTGGAGATCAAGGTCATCGGACGATGAAGCGGGCTGCAAAAAAGAAAAGAGACGTGCTCCAGCGTCAAACGGTCAGAAAGAAAAAAAAGGGGAAAAGACCCGCCTTGAGATTCCGGATGATCTGGTCTGTGTGCAAAGGCTGCTTCAAGGGAGCGGGTGCATTGCTGGCGCTGGCACTCATTAGTTTCTCGTTTCTGAGCGTCTATCACTATCTTATTACCTCCCCGTATCTCAAACTGGAACACGTGAAGATAGGGGGAGTAGAGAAGGAGTTGAAACGCCAATTGCTGGAAATGGCGAACATTGATTCAGGGGCCAGTCTCCTGGACTTGAATCTCGGTGCACTGAAAAATCGGCTGGAAGTGCATCCCTGGATTCGGTCAGTCGAGCTTGAGCGGCAATTTCCCCATACCCTGGTGATCAGGGTGCAAAAACAGGAGCCGAGGGCCATTCTTCTGAGTGAGGGGATGTATTATCTGAACCGGTACGGAGAGCCTTTTAAGAAAGTCGGACCAGCTGAAGATGGTGACTTTCCCCTTGTAACCGGACTTGGAGAAAAGGGGAACTGGGTAAAAAACAGGCTGGAAAAAGTCGCGCGGGTAATGGAAGAGCTGCGGCAGGAAAGAACACCGTGGTCCCTTGCAGACCTCGCGGAGATACATATTGAGGACCAGAACCACTTTACGCTTTACTTTGAGCACATGGATGCCGGGATCAGGGTGAGCGGAAAGGGTATCCGGAAGGAGATCCGGGAATTGCGCCGCGTGGTGGCGCACCTGGCCCGCAGTGGAAAGATTGGGAAAGTACGTGCCATTGATTTTGGCTACGCCGACGGAGCAGTTGTTTCTTTCAGGAAAGGGTAAAAGAAATGGCGAGTGAAATTATCGTGGGGCTGGACATCGGAACGACAAAGATTTGCGCGGTTGTGGGGGAGGTTTCCGGGGGGAACGTAGAAATAATCGGGATGGGAAGTCATCCATCGGAAGGGTTGAGAAAGGGGGTGGTTATCAATATCGAAAACACGGTGAACTCCATTAAGGAGGCCGTGGAAGAAGCGGAAACCATGGCTGGGTGTGAAATAGGTTCCGTGTATGCGGGTATTGCGGGAGGACATGTCAAGGGATTTAACAGCCACGGAGTAATTGCACTCAAAGAAAAGGAAGTCACGAAAAAGGACATTGAACGGGTTATTGAGGCGGCCAGTGCAGTTGCCATTCCCATGGACCGAGAGGTCATCCACACACTGGTCCAGGAATACATTGTTGATGAGCAGGACGGCATCATGGATCCTCTCGGCATGTCGGGCGTACGGCTCGAGGCCAAGGTCCATATTGTCACGGGAGCCGTAACGTCAGCGCAGAATATTATTAAGTGCGCGAATCGGGCAGGCCTTGACGTGTGCGATATCGTGCTTGAGTCCCTGGCATCCAGTGAGGCGGTACTCTCTTCGGAGGAACGTAACCTGGGCGTGGCGCTGCTTGACTTTGGAGGGGGCACAACCGACATGGCTGTTTTTTCAAGGGGGGCCATCAAGCACACATCCGTCCTGGCCCTTGGTGGAGACAACTTGACGTATGACATAGCAGTGGGCTTGCGAACTCCGAATGTAGAGGCGGAAAAAATAAAGATCAGGTACGGATGCGGTTTTTCCTCCCTGATCGGGAGAGAGGAAACCATTGAAGTACCGGGCGTGGCGGGAAGAAAGGCGCGCATTCTTTCCAGGCAGATCCTGGGGGAAATTCTGGAGCCGCGGGTGGAAGAAATCTTCACCCTGATCTATGGAGAACTTGTACGTTCAGGATATCACGAGCGGATCAGTTCCGGCGTAGTGGTGACTGGAGGGTCGGCAGAACTCCAGGGAATTACTGAAATGGCGGAGCAGGTTTTCAACGCGCCGACGCGGATCGGGTTTCCGGAAGGTATGAGCGGCCTTGTGGAAGTGGTGAACAAACCGATGTACGCCACTGCTGTGGGCCTGGTCCTTTACGGGGCCAAACAGAGTAAGGGAAGGAAGAAGTTTCGGATCAGGGATGGGAACATATTTAACCGGGTAATGAGCAGGATGAAGAGATGGTTTAAAGAGGTCATCTAAGGGAAGGGAGAAAGGGGAAGGCGGAAGGTGGAAAAAGGACAGTGAACCCAAAGAGAGTCAAACAGGCAAAAAGAATAGTTGCATATTAACAAAAGGAGGGACGACATGAAATTTGAGTTTATTGAAGAGAAGGAAACGTATCATGCCAAGATAAAGGTTGTTGGCGTGGGAGGAGCCGGCGGAAATGCCATCAATAACATGATAGCCTCAAAATTGAAGGGGGTGGATTTTCTGGTTGCAAACACGGACAGCCAGGCTCTTGATCGTTCAGCGTGTTCTGAAAAGCTGCAACTGGGTGCCACCATAACAAAGGGCCTGGGAGCAGGTGCTGATCCCGAGCTTGGCAAGCTCTCGGCGGAGGAGTCGGTGAGCGATGTCCGGGAGAAAATGGAAGGGGCGGACATGGTTTTTATCACCGCAGGCATGGGAGGCGGAACAGGAACAGGCGCTTCCCCGGTGATCGCCAGGGAATGCAAGGAGTCTGGTGCCTTGACTGTTGCCGTGGTGACCAAACCGTTCAAGTTCGAGGGCGATAAGCGTATGAAGAGGGCCATCGAGGGTATCGAGAAATTGAAACGGGACGTGGATACTCTCATCGTTATCCCGAACGAAAGGCTCAAGGCCGTAGGGAGCAGGAGTACAACTTTCAAGGACCTTATCGCAAGGGCCGACAATGTTCTCCTGCACGCCGTGAAGGGAATTTCAGATCTTATCATGAGCACCGGGTTCATAAACTTGGATTTTGCGGATGTAAAAAAAGTAATGGAACAGATGGGCACCGCTATTATGGGCACCGGGAGGGCAGGTGGCGAGAATCGCGCCTCTGAGGCTGCTCAGATGGCCGTAAACAGCCCGCTGCTTGAGGATATATCCATCAGCGGAGCACGGGGCCTTCTCATGAATATTACCGGGCCTTCCGACATGACCATGGATGAAATAGACGAGGCATCCAGTTATATAAAGGAAGAAGTGCACCCCGATGCAGAGATTTTCTGGGGCGTTGTTTTTGATGATTCAATGGGAGATGAGGTGCAGGTGACGGTTATTGCCACGGGTATTGAAAAAGAATTGCCCCGGGAAATGGTAAGAGACGTGGTGAACGATGCGGCAAGGAATGTGGTAAAAATAAGGGATATCAGCCCGGAAGAGGCGGATGAAGGGTGGACCGTGCGAATGAATGGCGTCAATCTGGATACCCCGACTTTTCAAAGAAAGGGAGGAGAGCCGGTCCCGCCTGCCGGGAGAGAAGAGACTCCCGCCGGTAGAAAGGGATTTCTGAACAAGGGTTTTTTTAAAGATCACCTGGACTATCCCACATTTCTCAGGGCCAAGGCCGATTGATAGACTCAGCGCGGAATGCTAGGATATGCGGGGAAAAATCACTGCCCTCTATCGGAGCAGGCTGGCTGCGGAGCGGGGTTTCATAAAAAAGGATTGGGGAGGAAAGAGGCTCACTGTGGCACTTGCCTACCCAAATACTTACGCAGTCGGTATGTCCAGCCTGGGCTTCCAGGTCGTCTATGGTCTCTTCAACCAGAGACCTGACGTGGTTGCGGAGCGTGTCTTTCTGCCTGAAGGTCAAGAAATGTCCCTCTACCTTCAGTCGGGGGAACCGCTCCTCTCCCTGGAGTCCCAGAGGCCTGTCCATGATTTTGACATCCTGGCTTTTTCAGTTTCTTTTGAGAATGACTATCCGAATATCCTCAAAATACTGGACCTCTCGGGAATCGCCTTTCAGTCTCAAGAGCGGGAGGCGAAGGATCCGTTTGTCATGGGCGGCGGGATCACAGCCTTCCTCAACCCGGAACCTATTGCGCCCTTTTTTGATTTTTTTCTGCTTGGTGAGGCAGAGGCGAATCTCTCCCAGTTCATAGACTATTTCATTGACATCAATCATTGGAAACGGGCAAGAGATGAATGCCTGAAGGACCTTGCTTCCGGCATAAATTCCCTGTATGTCCCTTCCCTTTACCGTCAGGAATACAACAGAGATGGGACCATACGCGTCCTTGAACCTCGTTTCCAGGATCTTTCTGAAAAGATTGCCGCCCCCATCTTTCAGACGTCAGGAACGGAAGTTCCCTGTTCAACAATCCTTACCCCGGACACCCAGTTCAATGACCGGGTCCTGGTGGAGCTGGGAAGGGGGTGCGGACACGCTTGCCGTTTTTGTGCCGCCGGCTATGTGTACCGGCCACCCCGTACGTATGCGGAAGGAGCGATCCGTTCACAGGTCAAAAAGGCGCTGGATTCCGGCAGTCCGGTGGGGCTGTTGAGCGCAGCAGTATCGGACATTCCCGGTATAGAGAAGATCACCAGGGAAATAATTGAAACGGGCGGCCATTTTTCAGTGTCTTCTTTGCGGGCGGAGACCGTTACGCCGGGGATGCTTGAGGATTTGAGAAAGAGCGGACAGAGGACCATCGCCATCGCCCCGGAAGCGGGCACAGAGCGTCTTCGTAGAGTGATCAATAAACACTTGAGTGAGGATCAGATCCTTGAAGCGGTTCGTCTTATTTCAACAGTATTTCCTTTCAACCTGCGGCTCTATTTCCTCGTGGGACTCCCTACGGAAACCAGGGAAGATATTGCTGGGATCCCGGCGCTGGTGAAGAGGATTAAGCATTCCATGGTCAAGACTTCCGCGAAGAGGGGCCGGATCGGGCAGATCAGGTTGAGCGTCAACTGCTTCATCCCGAAACCCTTTACCCCCTTTCAGTGGTTTCCCCTGGAAGAGGTTGAAGGGCTCAAGGAAAAGCAGAGGTGGCTGAAAAAGGCCCTTCTCAAGGAAGGCGGGATCCAGGTTCATTTTGATCTCCCCAAGTGGGCATATGTCCAGACACTGCTCTCAAACGGTGACAGACGGGTATCCTCCATGATTCTCGGGGCACATGGGAGCAAGGGGAACTGGAAAAAGGCCTTTCAGCTCTCCACAATGAATCCCGATTTTTTTGTGTACCGCGCAAGGGATCTGGATGAGGTGCTCCCGTGGGATTTTATTGAACACGGACTGTTGAAGAAACATCTTGCCCGGGAGTATTCCCTGGCGCTCAAAGAGCATGAATCAGAAGGATGCCGTGTCGGTGATTGCCGCCGCTGCGGAATCTGTTGAAGGGAACTATTGACTCTGGAGAGAAATTGGATTAGCCTTTAATAGATTGCGCCTCCAACAATCCTGGGACGGTGAACCCTGCAAACAAGACGAAAAAGGATTGTATTTGTTTTAAAGGCGAGACCGTTTATGATCTGGTAATAATTTCGCTTCTCAGACCTTTTGACAGAAAACCGGGCTGAGGGTAAATGGAAATTCGATGATACGACAACCGATGATCGTGGCACAACTGGTCCATATTTCCGGGCCCCTTAAGGGTGAAATTCAGGAATTCTCAGAGCAGGAGATTTCCATCGGCAGACACCCGTCCTGCATTGTGAGGTTCCCCGCCGACCTGGTGCTCATCTCCCGGAATCATGCGAGAATTGTCCGGGAAGGCAACACGTTCAGGCTGGTTGATTCAAGTACGAACGGGACTTTTGTGAACGGGAAGCGCACAAAGGAAGCGGTCCTCAAGAATGGGGATGTGATCACCCTTGGTAAAGGCGGCCCGAAGTTCAGTTTCTTGAGTGAAGTGAAAGAGGGGGCAGCCGCGCCTGAGGTGCAGGAAGCCCCACCATCACCAGGAGTGGATGCCCCTCCTGTCCCGCCACCCCCGCGTGAGGTTGCCCCGCCAAAGATGGGTGGGCGCGGAAGGGAAGAAATAGTCCGGGAACAGAGAGAAGTGCCTCTGGTGATTCAATATGGACCCACCCTGCGGTCTTTCAAGATGGTGCCGGTCACTATTGGAAAAAATCCATCCTGCGAAATGATCCTGGATCATCCATCGCTTCTGGATCGGCACGCCGAGTTTTTTTTCTCGAGGGAACAGTATTGGATCAGGGACCTCACCGGCGCCAGCATGGTGGAGGTAAACCGTGTACCGGTGGGATCTACGGGGCACCCTGTGAATATGAATGATGAAGTTTTTCTTGGCCCGGAAGGACCCGCTTTTCGATTTCTGGGGCAGGGACGATTTGTGGAACTTGAGTTTCACCCTGAAGAAAAACCGCCGGAGCAAGCGAAAAACGAAGACAGGCCGGCCAATGAGGAGGCGAGGCCGCCCCAGGATCGAAAGTCTCTCTTCAAAAAATACTTTCGCCGCTAGTCCGCAAAACATCCTCGCCTGAAAAGAGAGGTGGGCCATGGAAAACCCTTCCTTCCCCTTTGTCATTTTAGTCATAGCCCCATTCACGGGACCCGGCGCGGGCAAATGGACCGAGGGTCCCGTCAGTGTGCAGGCGGAGAACCTTGACCAGGTAATGGCGGACTGTTCTCTTTCCGTTGATATTTCCGCCCCCGGTGATATGGCGCCCAACACTATTCTGGCGTTCCCTCTCAGCGGGCGAAAGGCTTTCCGTCCCGGGAATCTTATTCTCTCAAATGAATATTTGAAGAATATTTTTGAAGCCAGGCAGTTTGTGCTGGATGGTCCCTCAAAAGGCCTTGGTCACACAGAGATCGTTGAGCGCATCAAAAGATGGAAAAACCTGCCCTCCCTGCATATACCTGACGCCGCAGAAAAAACAGACAAAAAAGGGAGTAGTGCCATTGAGGACATTCTCAGCATGGTCTCCCTTCCAGAGGAACAGAAGGGTCATCCGGGCGGGAGGATGGGGCTGGTGGAGCAGATGGATGCTGCCCTGCGCCGTGTCCTGGAACTGGTTTATCAGGACGAGGAATTCAGAACCCTTGAAGGAGCTTGGGCGGGCCTTCAATTCCTTCTGGCCAGAGCTGGGAAAGGAATCTCTCATGGGGACATTGCGGTGAAGATTCTTCCTTCTTCACTTCAGACCCTTGAAGAGACCCTTGACAGCATGCTGTTTGACATGATTCGGGAAATTCCATCCTTGATTGTTGTAGATTTGCCCCTTGACAGCTCATCGCACGGTACTGCGCTTTTGAATAAACTTGCAGAAGTGGGGGAAACACTGCTTGTGCCTGTCCTGGGATGGGTAGACCATGCTTTTTTTCATATCAACTCCTGGGATGACCTGGAGACCCTACCCTATCTTCCTCACCATTTTGAACGGCCCGAATTTGCAAAATGGCAGAAATTGAAGGAGAGTCCAGGGGGCAGGTGGGTAGGAATGACGTGCAACCGCTTCCTGGAGCGTTTCCCTTATGGTGACGAGTACCGGGAAGGCCCGGTTCTTTTTCATGAACCGGTGACTCCATGGCGAAGTCCTGTGTGGGCACTTGCCGCTCTCGTGTGCCGGAGTCAGATGGAGACGGGCTGGCCGTCCCGCTTCAGTGAATGGAAAAGGTTTAACCTGGAAGACCTGGCTCTTCAGGCGAGGGGGACAAAAGAGTATTACGCAACCGAGGCCGTTTTAGATGAACGCCGGATTGACCAGATGATTGCAAGCGGCCTGATTCCTCTGGTTTCGTTCAAGAATAAAGATATGGCGTTTGTGGGTGGGGATTCAACCATATCCGGCGGTTCGCTCGCTTTTCAGCTCGTTCTCAGCAGGATCGTCCAGTTTGTTATCTGGTGCAAAGAGAGGTTTGGAAAGGACCTCAAGGCTGACGATTTGAAGGGGAAGCTGGAATTAGCCCTTTCCCGGTTCTGGGAACAGACAGGACACCCGGTCCCGGAAGAGATGGATATCTCGGTAGAAAAGCCGGATCCTGCCGGACCTGCCTCGGTAGGAATGGTAATCAGGCCGGGGCGTGCGATTCTTGGTTCACGGGAGGTTGTAGAATTTCATTTCAACTGGTGAGCCGGTGTTAACCC
>QMLQ01000025.1 GCA_003646815.1 Deltaproteobacteria bacterium
GGTTGCGGTTGTTGAGAATAGTTTACCGTCCAGGAGCGCTGATTTTGCCGAAGCTGCTGCGTTGGCAAGGACTTGAAGTATCGTAGTACGTCAGCGCCCTTGCCGCTTTGCATCTTCGGCAAACTCGACGCTTGCAGGAGTTAGGTTTCATCAAATTTTATTGGGTCTTTGCGGTCCAGAAAACCGCCTTCGTCAGGTTTTATTGTACCCCTTATTTTTCATTTTTTCCACAACATCCTGTGAGCGAATTTTCTTGATTCAAAAGGTTATTATGGTAAGGTTGGTCAGCGTGGAATAGGGAAGATATTAGGGACCCCTTTGAGCGGGATTGGCAAAAAAGGAGGACCGTGGATCCTTTAGAAAAGACGAAGGGTTAGAAAAGTGATTATTCCAGAGTTTGAATACGTTGCTCCCGGAGATCTCCAGGAAGCCTTGG
Source organism: Deltaproteobacteria bacterium (assembly GCA_003646815.1). GTDB lineage: Bacteria > Desulfobacterota > DSM-4660 > Desulfatiglandales > Desulfatiglandaceae > B46-G9. The sequence continues at coordinate 437 of QMLQ01000025.1, forward strand.
ATTGCCTGGCTTCTCATGGTGAAGAAGCCGTGGTGCTGGCTGGCGGGACGGACTTGCTTGTGCGCTTGAAGCAGCGGCTTTTGAAGCCGCGTTTCGTGGTGAGCCTGAAAAACCTTAGGGGCTTGGAAGGGATACACAAAAAAGATGGCGTGATTGTCCTGGGTGCCATGACACCCCTGGTCGAAGTGCTGGAAAGTGAAACAGTTGGAAAATATCTGCCTGCCCTGAAACAGGCCGTGGAAAAGATCGGTGCTCCGTCAATCCAGCACTTCCGGGGCACAATCGGGGGAAATCTCTGCCTTGATACGCGGTGCCTGTTCTACAATCAATCCCAATTCTGGCGCTCCGGCAGGACCCCTTGCCACAAGGATAGCGGCAAAACCTGCTACGCCGAGGAAAACAGTGACCGGTGCCGCTCGGCCAACCAGTCCGACGGGGCCTGCGCCCTGATGGCCCTTGGCTGCGATGTGGTCCTGGCATCTACCGGGGGGCAACGGGTGCTCCCGGTGGGAGAGTTCCTTACCGGGAAGGGAGAGAGCCCCTTTTCCATTGAACCGGGCGAACTCGTGGTGGAGTTGCGTGTCCCGGAGCCCGGCGAAGGAGCAGGAAGCAGTTTTCAGAAGATTACCCAACGCTCCGCCATTGATTTCGCCCTGGTATCAGCGGCGGTTTCCCTCAGGGTGCAGGGCGGGCGCTTTGGAGGTGTCAGGATTTCCGTGGGCGGGGCAGGTGCGGCGCCCCTGTTCTTGAAAGAGGCTTCCGCGACGCTTGTTGGAAAACCTATTGATGACAACAGGAGTATTGATGCCACATCGGGTCTGGCGAGAAAACATGCGTCCGCCTTTATGGTTGAAAATCTGGGCTCCTCGCTGGAATACCGGCAGAAGATGGTCCATGTGCTGGTCAGAAGGGGCATAAAAGAGGCCGTTGCAATGGCAACCGGCTGCTGCGGGTGATTGTGAAAGAAGGTGCCGGGGAAAGCGTGACCGGCCCAATGGCGAAACGGGGGATAAAACGTTTTATGAAAAAAAAGATACCATTGTCCTTTACGGTAAACGGTGAGGAAGTGGAACTGTATATATCACCGAACAGGACCCTGCTTGAGGTCTTGCGAGAAGAACTTGAACTTACCGGTACTAAGGAGGGTTGCGGAGAAGGAGTGTGCGGCTCATGCACGGTATTGTGTGACGGCGTGCCTGTACGAAGCTGTCTTACCCTGGCCATGGAGGTGGATCGCCATGACATAACGACCGTGGAGGGGTTGGGAGAGCAAGGTGAACCCGACCCCCTGCAGCAGTCTTTTATTGATCATGGTGCGGTTCAGTGTGGTTTCTGCACTCCGGGGATGCTCATGTCCGTCAAGGGACTGCTGAAGAGAAATCCGGCACCGGGCGAGGAAGAAATTCGCCGGGGGATAAGTGGAAATATATGCAGGTGCACCGGCTACACAAAGATTGTTGAGGCAGTGACGGCCGTCACTACTGGCTCCAACCGGAAAAATCATGAGGGTTAGGAATGGAAAAAGAGTTTTCCCTGATAGGGAAAAGGATTCCCAGGGTTGATTCCCTTTCAAGAGTAACAGGAGATGTGCAGTTTGCCGCTGACCTGAAACTGCCGCGAATGCTGGTGGGCAAAATCAAGCGGAGCCCCCTGGCCCACGCAAAAATCTTGCATATCGATACCTCCCGGGCTGAACGGCTCAAAGGGGTCAAAGCGGTCGTCACCGGACAGGATACCGCGGGGGTCAAATGGGGGGTGTTCCGCTACACCCAGGACATGGATTTTCTTCCCAGGGATAAGGTGCGCTACTTCGGGGAAGAGATTGCGGCGGTCGCGGCCGTGGACGAAGAGAGCGCGCTTGAGGCACTGGACCTGATTGATGTGGATCTTGAAGAACTGCCAGCGGTGTATGACCCCTTTGAGGCAATGGCATCTGAGGGTCCGTGGATCCACGATGGTTATCCCAACAATGTGAATGTACATGTGAACATCGAAGTGGGTGATATAGAAAAGGGCTTCAGTGAGTCCTACCTGGTCCGTGAAGATACCTTTACCGCTGCTGAAGACGATTATTTTATGAGTGAGCCCTACGCCGTTACAGCCCGTTTTGATGACGAGGGCAACCTGGAGATCTGGATGCCGAACGCCGGTCCCCACATGAAATCAAAGCCCCTGTCGAACGCCCTCCAGATGCCGCTCCACAAGGTCAAGGTGCGGAAGATTGCCATTGGTGGGGCCTTCGGAGGCCGATCCGAGATCTCGCCGGCCGATTACATCTGTGCTATTCTTTCAAGAAAGTCCGGCCGCCCCGTAAAGATTATTTATACGAGAGAAGAAAATACCGTCAATGTCCGTATGGGGCATGCCCTTACCACCACCATCAAGACAGGCGTTGACCGGGAGGGGAAGGTCATTGCCAGGGATATCACCTGTTACATGGACGGAGGGGCCTATTCCTCAACAGGTCCTATCGCCACTTCGGTGCCGTTTCTGTGCATGGAGCAGGCATACCGGATGGACAACGTCAGGTACAACGGGTACAGGATTTTTACAAACAAGCCCATCAGGGGCATGATTCGGATGCACGGCCGTTCCTTTGCGTGCGGGATAGACCTGCAGCTGGATATGCTGGGCGAGGAACTGGGCATTGATCCCGTGACCATGCGTCTCCGCAATGCCCGGCAGCCCGGGGAATACACTCCTACCGGGAGCTATGTCTCATCCTGCGGACTGACCGAGTGCATAGAAAAGGCCGCTTTGAAATCCGGATGGAAGGAAAAATACGGCAAACTCCCGCCATGGAGAGGCATCGGCATCGGCATAAACTCGGTTCAGACCGGGTTTCCTCTCGGGATCAGGGGGGGGTCGCAGGCCATCATAAAATTCAACGAAGACGGCGGGGTCACCCTGATTTCAGGGGTGGTGGACAACGGCCAGGGCAATGACAATATGCTCGTCCAGGTGGTGGCCGAAGAACTTGGCCTTACCATGGACGATGTGACACTGATCACGGCGGATACCGAGGTGACTCCCAATGACCCCGGTTCCTACTCCATGGTGACCACGTTTGCCGGAGGGAACGCCGCGCGGCTCGCCGCTGTTGATGCCCGAAACAAGCTCTTTGCTATTGCGGCAAAAGCGCTTGAGGCGAACCCTGAAGACCTCATGTTGAGAGACAAGAAGATCTTTGTTGTGGGAAGCCCGGATCGGTTTATCCCGCTCAAGAAGGCCGTAAGGATGGGACTTATCCAGGGGACTCCGGTCTCGGGCGAAGGGCACTACGCGCCAAAGGTGGATCACGCCAGGGAATGGGTGAAAAACCCGGAAGGCCAATTGTCTGAGGCATTTTCCTTCGGGGCCAGCATAACTGAGGTGGAGGTGGACCCGGAAACGGGTATCGTCAAGGCCCTGGAAGTGACGGCGGCCCAGGACTGCGGTTTTGCCCTGAACCCCATGCTGGTGGAGGGGCAGTTTGAAGGCAGTGTGGCCATGGGAGGGCAGGGTGGCATGCTGACCGAACACCACTTCTGGGATGGAGGGCGGTGTCTGAATCCCACGCAATTGGAATACAAGGTTCCCCTGGCCTGCGATATGCCCAGGATTAACAACATCATCGTGGAGTCCCTGGATCCGGCCGGCCCCTACGGGGCTAAAGAGGCCGGCATGTCCATAGCCATGAGCGCGGCCCAGGCCTATGCGGCTGCCATAAGTAATGCCATCGGTGTGACCCTGACGGATTTCCCCATGACCCCGGAAAAGATCCTCAAGGCCATTGAAGACAAGAATCAGCAGGGCAAGTAGGCGCGCTGTCTCTCCTCATTGGAGAAATGCGGGTTAGTTACCGGATAGATAATATAGTAGATTCCGTTGAAGGACGGGATGGTTGAATTCAGAAGTCGAGTCTTGAGAGAAGAAGAGAGGGAATTTGTTGATCTTTTCGAAAAAGGGCTGCAGAGAAAGGTGGATGCAAACGGGATACTCCCCCTGGGCCTTTCCGAGAAGCATTTCTTTTGCCTCAAGGTAATCATCCATGGTTTCGAAGTTTGAGTTCCAGGGGGTGAGGGGAAAGGTAGATCTGGCCCCGGAGATAGGGCTGGTCATATTTCCTTACATAGTGCTTGAAAAGGGTGAGGGGAACGATGAGCGGAACCAACTCGGCGTGAAAGTCCCGGATCACCTCCAGGATTTCCTGCTTTTCATCCGGGGTGAGCTGCTTCTTGAAATAACCCATCATGTGCTGAAGCACGTTGGTGTTTTTCTTCACTGTGGCACGCAGCTTCAGGGCCTCCATGAGCAGTGCTTCGTATTGTGCATAAACTTCCGCGATCTTTATTCCTTTGGTCTGGGCCACCAAACGTCCCATTTCCCTGTAATGTGTGGTGCTGTGCGAGAGAACTTGCAGCTTATGGGCGGTGTGAAATGCGACGAGACGTCCAATGGTTTTCCGTTGGTCCAATGTGCTCCGCCACCTTTTGAGGGTGAAGATACGTTCAATGAAATTCTCCCGTATGCCGGGGTCATGGAGACGTCCATCTTCTTCAACGGGGAGGAGGGGAAAATGCGCCATGAATTCCTTCGCGAATAGTCCAACCCCTTTCTTGACAGGCATGCCGCCCTCGGTATACACTTTCACCCGTTCCATACCGCTGCTGGGCGATTTGCTCTTGAAAATGAACCCGCACAGGTTTCCCTTCTCCAATTGCCTCACCCTTTTTTTCGCCCACGTTGTGAGGATATCGGTCATATCTTTCTTCGTTTTGATCGTGAGAAGACGGGGTGATGCAGGATCGCCCACCAGCCGCATGGGTTCCCGCGGGATGCCGAGCCCCGCCTCGGTTTCCGGACAGACAGGGACAAATTCCACATATCGGCCCAAGGTGTCCGTCACATACCGGTCATGGGCATGTCCGCCGTCATATCTCACCGTCTCGCCCATGAGACAGGTGCTGACCCCGATTCGTATTTTGTCCATGAGCTTGATTCCTTGATGATTTTCTGTGGCAAGTATACATGAAAACACCTTTCGAGACAATAGAAAGGCGGGTTAATTCTTGATAATAGCATGAGATTAGGATATTATCCAGGTCAGTTGTAGGATGATCGGAAACAGAAATTCAGGAGGATGCCCAATAACGGGGAAATAGCAAAGAGAGGAAGGAGGCAGCACAATGAAGGCGAGAAAGATCAAAGACAACATTTACTGGATGGGCTCTGTGGATTGGGACAGGCGTCTTTTTGACACCCTTGTCCCGCTTCCGGACGGGACAAGCTATAACGCGTATCTCATCAAAGGGAGTGAGAAGACCGCCTTGCTGGATTCTGTTGATCCGCCCATGGCCCATGAACTACTCTCCCAACTTGAAGGGATTCCAAGACTGGATTATGTCATTTCCCATCACGCGGAGCAGGACCACTCCGGGACAATTCCTCAGGTGCTTGAAAAATACCCCGAGGCGAAGCTGGTAGCAAGCTCCAAGGCAAAGGGCATGCTTATGGATCTTCTGCAGGTACCTGAAGAATCTTTCAAAACTGTTGAAGACGGTGAAACTCTTTCTCTTGGCGACAAAACCCTGAAGTTTATCTATACCCCGTGGGTCCATTGGCCTGAGACCATGTCGACGTATCTGGAAGAAGACAAGATCCTTTTCAGTTGTGACTTTTTCGGGTCCCATATCGCGACCACCGACCTTTTTGTCACGGATGAAGGGCGTGTATTGGAAGCGGCGAAACGCTATTTTGCCGAGATTATGATGCCCTTCCGAGCTGTCATCCAGAAGGACCTCGACAAACTGGCATCGTACGATATAGAGATGATAGCACCCAGTCATGGGCAAATATATCCCCGGGCATCCTTAATTATTGATGCCTACAAGGACTGGGTTCTCGGCGCTCCCCGGAACAAAGTCGTGCTCCCGTATGTAACCATGCATGAAAGCACAAAGCAGATGGTCGATCATCTTGTATCTGCCCTTGCGGAGAAAGGTGTCGGGGTAGAACAGTTTAACCTTGCTGTCACGGATATCGGGAAACTTGCCATGGCCCTGATTGACGCGGCCACAATCGTGGTTGGAACCCCCACAATCCTGGCCGGACCTCATCCTTACGCCGCATATGCCGCTTTTCTTGCAAACGCCCTGCGGCCTAAAACAAAATACCTTTCCATTATTGGTTCATACGGGTGGGGAGGGAAGACCGTGGAGGTCCTTGCAGGGATGATTCCCAACCTCAAGGTAGAAGTCATAGATCCGGTCCTTTGCAAAGGGCTCCCTTCGGAGGATGACTTCAAGGCATTGGATACCCTGGCTACGGCCATTGCGGAAAAACACAGAGAGCAAAATATTTTGTGATACCCTTATCCGGTGATCAGAATCCCCGGATAAGGCATACGCTATTGGGGCTGGCCAAGGGCTAGAAATAGGCGTGGATGTTCTTGATCCTGGCGGCCATGTCGTCGAGTTGAGCAGTCAGGGTTTGCAGAAAGGTCTTGGAATCGGAGGCGCTTTCCCGATCCACCCTGGTTAAGACGCCCGCCACCTTGATCTCCACGGGGGTTCCCCTCACGTCCAGGGGCTCAAGGTGCAAGAGTCTCATGCTGCGGCGCAAAGCAAGTTTTCCGTCCGACTCCGGCGTCATGGGAAGCAAGGCTACCACACGTTTTCTTCCGATTTGCCCCAGCACATCCGTTTCCCGGAAGATCACCGCGAGCTTTCGCAAGACCGCATCCATGAGAGACTGGCGGCTCACGGCCTCTGCCCCTTTCTTGGTCCTGACCTTGGCCTTTACCAGGGAAAAACCCAAGGCGGCAAAGGGTGTGTCATACCGTTTGGCCCTGGCCATTTCCTTTTCCAGAAAAAAGACCAGTTCTTCAGTTTTCAGGATGCCTGAAGGGAGGCCTTTCCCTGCCTCCAGATCCTTGATTTGCTCTTTCTGGACCAGGATCTCAGCGTGAATCCGCCGAAAATCGTTCTCGTCGATCTCCCCTGCCTCCACCTTGGACCGGACGATCTTGAGGATTTCTCCCAGCTCCTCTTTCTCGTTCACGCTACGTTCCAGGGTCTGGAGCACACTGAGACGCTTGACCGGTGTCTTTTCAGATTGGGCTCCCTGATTTTTCAGCCATTCCAGCCGCAGGGTGTCCAGCATGTCATCCACGCGCTTGTTCAGTTTCTCTTCCAGTTGCGCAAGAACATCGTCCTTGACGTCCATGCTGGCCAGCTTCTGAACAATATTGGATTTGACATCCGTCATGACTTTCTGGAGATGCTTTTCCCCCGCGCCTTCCTCACCCTCGGCCACATCAGCACCCATCTTGACGCCGAGTCGTTCCACATAGTCCACCAGCAGTTCGGAGAGGGCATTTTCATCGCCTGTGCCTTTGCGGATCTCGGCCGCCAGGTAAATGAGTTCAGCGGCCTGGGAAGGATTTTTTTTCATCTCTTCAAAAATTTCTTCGCCGTCTACGCCGATCTGTTCCGAACTTTCATGGATGATTTTCGCGAGACCCTCACTTTGAAGTTCACGTCCCAGATCCTGCACCAGCTTCAAATATTCCGGCAGAGACATGCCTTCTTCCAGGAGGAGGCTTTTGATCTTGGGAAGGAGCCTTTTGAGCTCTGCGGGATCGGGCACCAGCCGTCGGAGGATCTGGGCCAGCCGGGAGGTGCTGATGCGACCTGCCTGGTACTCTTCCCTGATGAGAGAAAGAAGAACCCGGTCAGTGATCTCGTTGCTCTTTTCCAGGATCTCTTCTTCGTTTTCGTAGTTGATCCCCAGGGCCTTCTGGGCCTGCATCCCGGCCATAAGCTGATGTTTCATCTCGAAAACGGCTGAGGCCAGTTCGGAAATTTCCACGCTTCCCTGACCGGAGAGGTTCTTTTCCACCTCCTGCTCCAGGACTTCAAGCTGCATATAGAGTAAGGCACCCTGACCCTCGGGAATATCCGCCATGGTTTGGGAGTCGGCGCCTTGCTTCAGTTCCCCGGCGGACCCGGCCTGACCAATGCCAGGGGCCTGCGTCGGCCCAGGACTTTCCACGGTATTCCCAGAGGGGGCAGCGTTAGCGGATCGGGTTCCGCTTTTGACATCTCCTTGAAGATGCCCCTGGCCTCCGCTTCCTGGAGTACCATGGCTGTTTCCCCCTGCAGAAGCGATCCGCGCTGTATTACTTCCTGGCGCGCTGTTTTCTCCGGAAATCCCTCCGACCACGTTGCCGCCTTTTTGCTCCAGGGGCCCGATTTGCCCTTTCAGGTCCGTCTGATCCATATCGCGGGGGACCTCCTGCCTGTTCACCCGAGCAGAACTGTTTTCCGCTGTACCGCTTCCAGGGTGACCGTGCCCCCCGGAAATCCCTTCGACCACGTTGCCGCCTTTTCCCTCGAGGTGCCCGATTTCCCCTTTCAGATCCGCCTGGATCATGTTGCGGGTGAGGCCGGCCGGATTTTTTACAAGGTTCCTGATATTGAGCGTCTTAAAGAACTCCTCTGTCAGCACGCTCTCCAGGAGGGCCTCCACGAACATCTTCCTGGATTTCAGGCGGTCCTCCTCTATCATGTCCGGCGTGACCTTCTTGAGGGCTTCCTTGGAAACCACCTCGTCATCTTCGGTGACCTTTTTGTAGAAGACATGATTGATTTTCATGAAGTCGACTCCCTTTGCCTGCAGAGCGTCCTTCATTGCGTTGGCATTGGGATAGCTGTTCAGGGACGAGGCGATCTCCAGGAAAATGCGGATGTCGTCTTTGTCCACGCCTTTTTCAAAGGAGATGGACTGAATGCCCGTTTTCTTGAAGTGAGAGGCAATACGGCTCATGTTAATGCGCGGATCAAGCGGTTCCTCGTCGATAAAAAACTGTCCCTGGCTGAAGATGAAAACGAGGGGCGAAATGTGCGCCAGCAAAGGTTCCACCGTCTGGTGGACCTGTTCGATGGACTGTACCACATAAGGATGAGATGTGTCGTACATGGTGGCTCGATTAAAGAGCAGGGCGATATTACGCCCGAACTGCATCAACTGGTTTTTAATGGGCTTTGGCGCCGACATAGGCCCTCCTGGCGATTCTGTTGTTCATTCGGCGCGTACGGTATTCCTCCAGATCCGCCTTGAATTCGCGCGCCGAACCATATCGGTCTTCCGGGTGAAAAGCGGTTGCCTTTTGCACGATCCGGTCCAGGTCCTCAGTAACAGCGGGATTCAACTGGGAGGGCTGATGTTGAAAAAGGCGATCCCGCAAGGTCAATTTGGCTGTCAGGAGCTCTTTGACATTCTTCACTTTGGGAAAAGGCAGCCTGCTCACCAGCATCTCGAATAGCATCGTGCCGGTAGCATAAATATCGGTCCTTGGATCCACGGGCCTTTTTTGAATCTGTTCAGGCGCCATGTACATTGGCGTGCCAAGAAGTAATGAGTCGTTTTCGTCAGGCCCACTGGACACTTTTGCCAGACCGAAATCCGTAATAATGGGTCGCTTCGTGTGGGACTCAATGAGGATGTTAGCCGACTTAATATCCCGGTGAACGATGTCCTGCTGGTGAGCGTAGTCGAGGGCGTCTAGGACTTCGATGACGATACGCAGCGTGGCGTCCACAGGAAGAAAGCGCCTGGAAGGCAGGGGGTTTTTTGCGGCCATCTCGATGTACTGTGCAAGGGACTTTCCGTTGACGAGCTGCATGGTGAAGAAAAGAAATCCTCCTGTGTTCCCCACCTCGTAAACCGGAATGATGTTGGGGTGGGACAAGATGGCTGCTGCCTCAGCCTCCTGGCGAAAAAATTCCGCACTCATTTCGGTGATCAGGGATTTCGGGAGGATCTTGACGGCAATCCGGCGTTTGAGGGTCTTCTGGTAGGCCAGAAAGATTACCGCCATACCCCCCCTCGCCAATTCCCTGAGGAGAACGGAAGTGCCTACCTGCCTGCCGGCCAGGTGTTCCAATTTCATGTTTGCAATGCTTGCCATCGTCACCGTAGCGCCTGCCAGGGCGTTTCCTAAAGGTCTATATCCACTCTATCGGCAGGATGGAGTAAGAAATTTAATACATCTTTCATTTTATGGTACATTGCTGATTTTTTATGCAAATGCCAGAAAAACCGGGAGGCGGATCCTATGGGTAAGAAATAACCGCAAACGCTCCCGATCAGTTTGGCTTATCCGCCGCTACGTTCGCTTCGCCGTCCTTGACTCCGCTCACTGCACAGTCAAAAGAATGCACAAAGATTCCACTCATTTTTTCCGGATATGTTCGAGTCGGCCGGAAACTATCCTGTTGGGTTGTGAGGCGGGGGTCTGTGGATTTTTTAGAGAGGTGCACTCCGGACGGTGTTTCTCCCTCCATCTTTGGCCTGGTAGAGCTGTTCGTCAGCGATTTTGATGATTGTATCAGGAGAAACACTGGATTCGGGCGTATCGGGGAAGAATCCTGTCACCCCGAAGCTGGCAGTGATATGGAGGTCGCCCGCAGCGGTAACCATGGTGGTCTCGGCAACACTGGAGCGCAACCGTTCAGCCACCAGGACCGCCCCCTGGAGAGGAGTTTCCGGGAGCACTACCAGGAACTCTTCTCCACCGTAACGTGAAACCCAGTCAACCCCGTTCCGAATGGAATCCATGAGGATTTTTGCAAAGGCCTTAAGCACCTCATCTCCAGCCTGATGGCCGTAAGTGTCGTTGACACCCTTGAAGTGATCGATATCGCAGAGCACAACCGAAAACTCATGACCGTATCGGCGTGCCCTTTTCACTTCTTTGGGCAGGTGTTCAGTCAGGAAGCCCCTATTGTAACAACCGGTTAACTGGTCCTTTGTAGAGAGAAGCCTGATCTCCTCAGTAGCTTTTTTGAGTGACCGCTCAAGCTCCAGAATCCTGGTGCCCGTCTTGAGGCGGGCCATAAGTTCCCCGCGGTTGAAAGGTTTCGTAAGGTAATCGTCAGCTCCAGCTTCGAGGCCTTCAACAATATCATCCTTGGAATCTTTGGCCGTCAGCAGGATCATGAAGACATACCCGTTTTGTGACTGTGCCCTCAGCGCCTTACAGAGCTCAGGGCCGCTCATTTTGGGCATCATCCAGTCCGTGAGGACAATGGGGAAAAAACGCTGCCTGAAAATTTCCAGGGCCTCACGCCCATCTTTAGCTGCGACCACCTCATAACCGGCTTTTGTGAGGGTCTTTTCGAGAAGCTTGCGGGAAACCGGATTATCTTCTGCAACAAGAATAGGAAAATCGTTGTTCAATGGACTGCTCCAGGGTTTGTGCTATGTTTGAAAAAGATCTACGACCGGGGCGAATTTTGTTTTCAGGGCCTCCATTTTTCCCTCAACACCGGTAAGGTTCCCGTCCCTTCCTTTGAACTCGATTTCCTTAGCCGCCTCGGAAAGGTCTGTGAGACCGAGATTTGCTGAAGCCCCTTTCAGGGAATGGGCTGCTTTTACCACTCCTTCAGCATCGCTATCCGCTATTGCCTTCTCCAGCGAGGCAATGTCAGCCTTGCCGGAATCGACGAGCAGTTCCAGGATTTCCATGTATTCATCCGGTTCCAGTCCCAGGTTGTCAGCCAGTTGGTTGATGTTCATGATGCCTCCTTTTTCAAAACGTACTTATCGATCATCTGGAATACCAGCTCCCGTTTAATGGGTTTGGGGACGTAGTCGTCCATGCCTGCGGTAAGGCATTTTTCCCGATCTCCTGCCATTGCATTGGCAGTCATGGCAATAATGGGGATCCGGTCTAAGGCTCCATTCCCGTTTCTCCTTTTTGCTTCTACCTCCCGGATAGCCCGCGTAGCTTCAATGCCGTCCATTTCAGGCATCTGAACATCCATGAATATCAGGTGATAGGCCTCGGGATCATTGGAAAACTTTTCCAGGGCTTCCTTTCCGTTATTGGCGATTTCCACCTGGTATCCCGCCTTCTTGAGCATCATTCCGGCGAGTTTTTGATTAACGGGGTTGTCTTCGGCAAGGAGCAGAGATGAAGATTGTTTTATTTCCTCCCGCACGGAGTACTGGGTTTCAATCTGCCTGCCTTCAGAGGTTCCCTTTTGATGTCCGGAGTTTTTGGTACTCAGGAGTTTTTCAATCATCTTGAACAGCTTGTGCCGCCGGATCGGCTTCGGCAGAAAACCGTCAAAACCGGCTTCCTGGCACCTTTTTGCCGCCCTGACCACGGAGGAAGAAAATGCCAGCAATGGAAGATCCGATGCAGGAGAAGGCTCCTGGCGGATGGTTCGGGCTATGTCGTAACCGTTCACGCCGGGCATCTGAATATCAAGGATACAGAGATCAAATGGATCTTTCACCTCCATAGCCTCTTTCACAGCGGAATGGACCTCTTCGCCCCTTGAAAGAGCGTGAACCCGTAGGCCGGCGGACTCCAGCAGGTGTCGGAGGATATCCAGGTTTGTCGGGTTATCGTCCACTATCAGGACCCTTTTTCCCGTGAGTATAGTGGGCACAATCCTTCTCGCCTGTTTTTCTGGGGCCCTTCTTACTTTTCCGGTAAAATGGAAACAGGTTCCCTCGCCGGGTTTGCTTTCTGCCCAGACATCTCCTTCCATAAGTTCGGATATCTTCTTGCAGATGGTGAGTCCCAGGCCGGTCCCCCCATATCTTCTGGTGGTGGAGCCGTCAGCCTGTTGAAAGGGTTCAAAAATATTAGCGAGTTTTGCTTCTGGGATGCCGATACCGGTATCACGGACAGTTGCATGGAAGGGAATCTCCTCGCCTCCGTCTCCCTGGGTCATGTCCAGTGCAAGCTCTATTTCCCCCTTGTCGGTGAACTTGCTCGCGTTCCCCATAAGATTCACCAGAACCTGCCTGAAACGATGAGGATCTCCTTTTATCTGTGCCGGAACATCATTTCCGATCCTGCACAGAATTTCAATGGGTTTGTCCTGGATCTTTGGCCGAAAGAGGTCACAGACATCGTGGCAGAGAATTTCGGGGTCAAAACTTCTTTCCTCAAGGTCCATCTGGCCCGCCTCGATTTTTGAGAAATCCAGGATATCATTGATGAGGGAGAGAAGAGACTCGCCGCTCCTCTTGATGGTCCTCGCATAGTCGATCTGTTCCTCGGTCATCTCGGTTTCCAGGAGCATGTCAGTGAACCCGACTACCCCGTTGAGCGGTGTTCGAATCTCGTGGCTCATGTTTGCCAGGAACTCACTTTTTGCGAGGGAGGCCAGTTCCGCCTGGACAGCCATCTGGTTAGCTCTTTCTATGGCTGTTTCCAACTGATTGTTTGTTTCCTGGAGTTCTGCGCGAATTTTTTTCTCACGATCAATCCTCTCGGTTTTGGCCTTGAGTTCTTTCATATCAAAAGGCTTACTCACATAATCGGCGGCACCTGCTGAGATAATGTCTGCATACGTGTAGTGCTCTGTATACCCGGTCATAATTATGAAGGCGAGATCAGGATATGATTCTTTTATTTTTTTCATCATCTGGATGCCGTCCATTCCCGGCAGGGAGATGTCGGAGAGAACCAGATCATATCCTCCGTTTTGAACCATTTCTATTGCCTTTTCGGCATGTTCGGCCTCATCGCAGGCCATCCCGAATTTTTCCAGATAGGATCGAGTGGTGGTACGAATCATTTCTTCGTCGTCGACGATCAAGATTTTATTGATATCTGAGCTTGTCATGCCGGCTGCTGTTATCTCCTGTCTCACATTGTGTGGGATGTTTACTGGGTCCCGGATTTTTGGGGCCTGGCCTTTTCGCCTGTACAAACCCTAAAGAGATTATCGGAAACGTAGGAAAATTATTGAGTAAAAAATTAAAAAAGTGGTACTATTCGTCCGCAGCGGCCGGAGTCATGGACGACCGACGGAGCGCAGCTTCTGGAATATGCCGTTTTCCTGCTCACCGGCTCATGGACAACATGGCGAGTGAAAAAGCGACCTTGTATTGGAGATTTTGTAAACAAATGAAAGAAAAACTTATTGAGATAAAACAGGATAGACCAGGATTTGATCATTTTATCGGGTCCTGGTTCTGCCGGAATAATGTGTCACTCTTGGTCGATGTGGGCCCCGCCAACACAGCGGCTCGTTTGCTGGAAAGCCTTGAAGAGCTCGGCATCCAAGAAGTGGATTACATATTGTTGACGCATATCCACATAGATCATGCAGGGGCGCTGGCGGATGTCCTTGCCCGATACCCTATGGCACGGGTGGTCTGCCATGAAAAGGGGATTTCGAACCTTGTCGATCCTTCCAGGCTCTGGGCCGGCAGTCTGGATGTACTGGGAGAAATTGCCCAATTCTACGGCGAGCCAAAAGGGGTGGCGGAAAATCGGATCATTCCTCATACCGCATGCGCGGTAAACGGGCTGCGGGTGATAGAGACCCCGGGGCATGCAGCCCATCATCTCAGCTTTGCGTATGAAGGACGATTGTTTTCGGGTGAGGCGGCCGGCAATTTTTTGATGGTAAATGGAAAAGAGTATCTTCGTCCGGCCACACCGCCGAGGTTTTTCCTGCACGTGTTTCTGGAGAGCGTGGATCGCCTGCTCGCGCTTGAAGATCAGCCCATCTGCTACGCGCATTTTGGTAAGGCGGAGAGTTCCCACCGGATGCTGAGCCGGTTCCGGGAGCAGGTATTGTCATGGGAGAGCTGGATCAGGGAGGAGTTTTCCCGCGGGGAAGAGAATCTTGAAAAACGCAGTGTGGGCGCACTGTTGGCAAAAGATCTTAATCTTGAGGCATTTGTGGACATGGATGCTGCCACAAAGCAAAGGGAAAAAAACTTCATCGCCAATGCCGTGCGGGGATTTATTGGATATTTCCGGGAAAGCAGGCGGGAAACAGGATCAGTATGAGCTTTTGTGAGGAAGAAATATGAATGACAGGAATATTCTCGAAAAGGCGAATTTGCGAGCGCTTCTTGAAACCGATCAGGTGGATCGTATACAGGATCGGCTGAATATAGTTGACACGTTTCTCGACACTGAAGATCACGTTACGCTTGAGGAACTTTTTCGGCTCCTCAAGAAAAAAGGATACGACTACGATCCCAAATTCGTTCGCCAGTGTATGAATCGTGTGGTGGAACTGGGATTCGCGCAACGGAAACAGTTTGAAGACCAGCCCGTACGATACGAACATCGGCATCTTGGGCGGCATCACGATCACCTTATCTGTACCAAGTGCGGGAAGATCGTCGAATTTTCCAATGCTGAAATGGAGCGCCTCCAGGTCCAGATTGCTGCATCGCACGGGTTTCACATGCTGCAGCACCGCATGGAGATCTATGGACTGTGCAATGAATGCCTTGCTCAGCGGGCCCCGTTGATGCCGTTAGCAATGGCAAAACCGGGCGAACGGGTTGAGGTAAAAGAGATAGCAGTCGGTGTCGGGGGAAAATCGCGGCTCGCATCTATGGGCCTGCGTGTCGGGGATAAACTGGAAATTATCAGCAATGACGGACACGGACGACTTATCCTTGGACACGAATGCACCAGGCTTGCCATGGGACGAGGTATTGCGCAGAAAATTCTTGTGTCTTTGAGCAATGCGCCGGCGGATGCTATTTGTAAAGATGAATCATAGCTGATGAGTTGGCCTTTCGCAAAGATCATGCGACCCTTTTGAGGAGCCGCCTCAGACCGTCCCGGATAACCCTGACAGCCTTCTCCGGGCCGCTTCGGTATTCAAGCCGTCTCCTTTCTTCCCTGGAAACCTCTGCGGGAAGGTGTTTGCATTTGTGCTTGATAATCGCCAGTTGATCATCCTGGAGGAACCGGGCATAGATCCGGTTGGAGGGAAAGAACCTGCACTCACGATGAAGGATTGCTGCGGCCCAGTCAACGAAATACGGTCGTCCGTCACTGCCCACGAGGATATTGGGCTCCCTCTTCAGGTCGCAATGGGCCACGCCTCTTGCATGAATGCGGGAGAGCAGATCCGCACATGCCTGAAAAAAATGCTCCGGCAGGTCTGAAGGCCTTTCCAGGTCGCTGAGGCTGATGCCAGGAATATATTCCACCACGATGGCCAGACCGTTTATGACCCGGTATAGCATGGGTACTCCTTCGAGTCCTGCCACCTGCCGGTAGGCCCTGCTTTCCCGCCAGACGAGGAAGCGGCCGGCAAGGTGCCTGAAAAGAAACCGGTTCATGCTGAAATCCTTGACCACGGCGCGAACGCCGTTTTCCTCGATGAGCCGCAAAGCAGGCCTGGTGGGTGTTGCAGGCCTCAGGATCGCCTTCTGCTTCCTTGGAAGCTCCTGGAGTTGTAAGGATTCAAACATTAGAAACGGCCTCATCCGCGTGGCCCGCAGGGGCAGGCAGCCCGAAATGCCAAATGCCAAAGCTCAAATGCCAAATAAAATCCCAATGACAAAATCTATTTGCGAAGGGCCGTGTGGCTCTTCGTAGCTCAACGAGTCCGTCTTTCTTGGTCATGTGCTATTTGACATTGATTTGACATTTGGATTTTGAAATTTTTGATTGAGTACCATAATCGAAAACCTCGTATTATTTTTTAGACGGGAACGTGTTCATCAGGCGCTACTCAGCGTGGTACTTGAAATAGGCTGCACAGGTGCCCTCGCTGGAAACCATGCACGGACCCACGGGGGTGCGTGGTGTGCACACCTTGCGGAAAAGTTTGCACTCGAAGGGCTTGGCAACACCACGGAGAACTTCAGCGCATAAGCACCCGGGCGGTTCTTTGGCGACCGGGACCTCAAGATCAAATCGCCTTGCCGCATCATGAGCTGCGTATTTCTCACGGAGGGCCAGTCCGCTCATGGGGATCGTACCCAGGCCCCTCCACGGGGTATCGCAGGGTTCAAAAACTTCATCCATGAGCCTGAGGGCGCTGGGATTTCCTTCGGGCGAAGCACCGCGCACGTACTGGATTTCCACTCGTGCCTCACCCGCTTCGATCTGCTCTACGAGCATGAGAATCCCCTGGAGGATATCCAGAGGTTCAAAGCCCACTACCACACAGGGGGCCCTGTACTGATCTACCACCGACTGGTAACTGGAGGTTCCGATAATAGTGGTGACGTGTCCCGGACAGATAAACCCGTTTATGTGGAGAGTACCACCCGAGAGCAGGACGTCCATGGCAGGAGGGAGGAGTTTATGTGCTGAAAGTACAAAAAAATTGTCAAGATTGGTCTCATGGGCTGTCTTCACCGCTGCGGCCACGGTGGGAGCCGTGGTCTCGAACCCAACGCCCAGGAAAACAACCGGCCGGTCAGGATTCTGCCGGGCAATAGTGATGGCATCAAAAGTGGAATAAACCATCCGCACGTCAGCTCCCCTGGCCCTTTCGGCCTGGAGTGAAGAGCTGGTCCCCGGGACCCTGAACATGTCTCCAAAGGTGGTAATGATTACTCCGGACTCACCAGCAAGTTTAATGGACCTGTCCATGTCTTCAGTGGCGGTAACACAGACGGGACATCCCGGACCGGAAACTAGATCCACTGTTTCGGGGAGGAGACTGCGAATGCCGTGCCTGAAAATGGCCATTGTATGGGTACCGCAGATTTCCATGAGACGAATGGATTTTTGGGAGATATCCCTGATTTTTCGGGAAAGGGCCTGGGCCAGGTCCCGGTCACGATATTCATCCATGTGTTTCATTTTATTTTTCCTTCAACTTTCCGCCTTCACTCTGTCCGTGTTCGGCCTATCTCCCTTAGGAGTCATACCTTCCTTTCCATTTTGAAACGCGGAACCCTGCACAGAGGGCCTGTCCCAGGGCCAGCCCGCCGTCATTGGAGGGGACAAGACGGTGGCTGTAAACCTGAAAGCCATCTTGTTCCAGCATGCGTGTGAGATTGTCCAGAAGGGTGCCATTCTGAAAGGAGCCTCCGCTCATGGCCACTTGTTCGATGCCTGTCTCGTCCCTGAGGAGAAGGCATGTCTGCCGAAGCATTTGTGTGATGGTATTGTGGAACCGCGCGCTGATGATACCCCTGGAGGTTCCTTTCCCCATGTCCCCTACAATGCCCCGGATCAGCTCTGCTGTCAACAGGTGGTAATGATTTTCACTTTTTTCTATCCGGTACGGGTAGCGGCCGTTTTCATCTCGGCGCTGGCACATCTCCAGTTCAATGGGGGCCTGCCCCTCGTAAACGTTTTTGTCCCTGAGCCCGATAAGGGAGGCTATTGCGTCGAAGAGCCGCCCGCAGCTGGAGGTGAAGGGCGAATTCACTCCTTGTTGGGCCATTCGGATTACGATGGCTGCCTGGGTTTCGTCCAGGTGTTCAACAAAAGGGATGTCAAGATCAAAAAGCGCATCTCCATAGGCCTTGTGGAGATACACAAGTGCCATCCTCCAGGGAAATCTCGCGGCGGCATCCCCGCCCGGGAGCGGGATATAGTCGAAATGGGCTTTTCGCTGAAAGGAAACCGGGTCTGCGAGAATAATGTCGCCCCCCCAGATGTGTCCGTCGGTTCCAAGGCCTGTTCCGTCCATGGCCATGCCGATGACAGGACCTGTTATACCGTATTCCGCCATGCAGCCCACGATGTGGGCATGGTGGTGCTGGACAGCCATACAGGCAATATTTTTCTGTTCACGGGCGAACCGGGAACTGAGATAGTCAGGATGCAGATCGTGGGCAATGACGACGGGTTCGATTTCAAGAATTCTCCGCAGATGGGAGATGGTCAGCTTGAAAAATTCATAGGTCTCGAGGTTTTCCATGTCTCCCACGTGCTGACTCAGGAAGACGCGGTTTTCCTTGGTGAGGCAGATGGTGTTCTTGAGTTCACCGCCCACTGCCAGGACCGGGGGGAGTTTTGGGAAACTCTCAGGGAGGAAGATGGGAGTGGGAACATACCCGCGTGATCTCCTGATCTGTCTGGGCACCCGGTTAATGACCCGCACGATGGAGTCATCGCTCCTGAGATAGATATCGCGGTTGTGGACCAGAAAATAGTCGGCGATGCCTTTGAGGTTGCGAAAGGCAGCACTGTTGGTGATGTTGATGGGCTCTTCGGTCATGTTACCGCTGGTCATGACCAGTGCCTTGAAGCCGTCCATCAGGAGGTAGTGGAGAGGAGTGTAGGGAAGCATGATACCGAAATAACGGTTCCTGGGGGCAACCTCCGAAGACAGGCCGTGGGATCGGCGTTTTCGGAGAATCACGATGGGGCGCTGCCGACTGGTGAGAATAGCCGCTTCTTCGGGGGAAATCCGGGCGATATCCCGGGCCGTTTCAAGGTCCGGCACCATGATGGCCAGGGGTTTTTCTTCGCGGTGTTTTCTTTTCCTGAGCAGGACGACGGCCTTGTGGTTTGCGGCGTCCACGGCCAGGTGAAAACCGCCGAGGCCTTTCACAGCCAGGATCGCTCCGTCCTGAAGATACCTGAGAGCCTCCACGACCGGGTCAGCACAGGGCAGGAGGCTGCCGTCTTGATCGTGCAGTGCCGTTCGGGGCCCGCATTCCCAGCAGGCGTTTGGCTGGGCGTGGAACCTCCGGTTGGACGGATTTTCATATTCCTCACTGCAGGCGGGACACATTTTGAATACCCGCATGGTCGTGCTGGGCCGGTCATAAGGGATGTCCTGGATGATCGTGTAACGGGGACCGCAATTCGTGCAGTTAATGAAAGGGTACCGGTATCGCCGGTCGTTCGGATCCCGCAATTCAGCGAGACAGTCGGAGCAGATGCTCACGTCCGGCGAGATCAGGGCCGAGCGGCCGAGGCCAGTCTTGCTTTCATGGATTTCAAAGGCATTATCCTTCAGGGGAGGAATTTCCTGTTGATCCAGGGCCGATATCCTGGCAAGAGGAGGGCTCTCTTCAACAACCGCCTCAAAAAAATCGGCGATATGGTTCTCCGGCCCCTCCACTTCAAGGGTGACCCCCTGCGAAGTGTTGATGACATATCCTGTAAGGCCGAAGCGATGGGCAAGTTGATAAATAAAGGGACGGAACCCCACTCCCTGGACAATGCCCTGAATGGTCCCCTTTATCCGTTTTATCATCTCTACGTCAGGCCTTCTTTCTGGACCGGACCTGTTGTTTAAGCCATTCATACCAGGCTTCCAGTCCATCGCCCGTCTTGCACGAGATTTCAAAGATGGTCATATGGGGATTTATCTTGAGTGCCTCTTCGCGGATTCTTTCCACTGTGCAATCCACATAGGGGAGGAGGTCAATCTTGTTGATGAGCAGGACGCTGGACTCATGAAACATGAGAGGATACTTTGCGGGTTTGTCATCCCCCTCGGTGACACTGAGGATCATGGCCTTGAAATCTTCTCCCACCTTGAATTCCGCGGGGCACACGAGATTGCCCACGTTTTCCACTACCAGGAGATCCAGTGCGGCCAGGTCAAATTCGTCGAAGGTATCCCGGATCATATTCCCGTCCAGGTGACAGGCCCCTCCGGTGTTTATCTGGACCACCGGGATTTCCATCCGGGCAATACGTTCCGCATCCTGTGAGGACTGGATATCTCCTTCAATGACTCCCACAGAGATATCTTCTTTGAGGGCCTGGATGGTCCGCTCCAGAAGGCTGGTTTTGCCGGCGCCCGGAGAACTCATGAGGTTCATAACAGTGAGGCTGTGCTCGTCAAAGAGGCTGCGGTTTTGCTCCGCGATACGATCGTTTGCCTCTAAGATATTTTTTACAACGGAAATTTTCATAATCCACTCCTTCCTTTATTCCACCTCCATCTCAACAATAGACAGGTCCTGCCCTGAAATAGTGCGTATGTTGGGGCTGTCGCAATGGGGACAGCTGAACGCGTAATCCTCTATTTCAAACGCCTGGTCACAGTCGAGGCAGATCCCTTTGAGGGGGATCATTTCCATAATGAGATCAGCGCCTTCCATGTTGGTGCCGGATACGATGATTTCAAAACAGAATGAGAGAGCTTCGGGCACAATGGCAGAAAGCTTTCCAATGTTCAGCTTGACCGACTTGAGACTGCCGGCATTATTCTTTACCATCTCCTCCTGGAGAATATCCACGAGGCTCTGGGCAATCGACATTTCGTGCATAACCGCTCTTTATCCCTGCATCAACGCAACGATCAGTGAATTGATTTTTTGCCTTGCGTCGTTGAATACTCCTGATAAGTTCAGAGAATGGTTTGCAAAGATGCTGTCAGGGTTCCCGTTGAATACGATCAGCGGCTCGAAATTGCACCGATCGAAATTTTCCAGGATCTTGTCCACCATTTTCACGGAGTTCTTGTCTTTCAGGACCGCCAGAAAATCGATCCGGATGGCCTTGAACGATTCCCGGAGGGCATAAGCCACTCCCTGGGCGTAATAGAAGTTATCGTCAATCCGATACCAGGGAATATCAATATCAACCAGCTTCTGCGGTTTCCCACCCTGTTTTGTTGTGTCTTCCACATTCACGGCTTGACTGAGGTCTCTGGGGGCATTGATCAGGCGCGTGTTCACCCCGCCCATGAGGGATGCATACTGCCGCAGGAGTTCCGCAAGGTTGTCCGCCCTGGGGTAAAAGAAAGATTTTCCAACGCGGAGATTGTTGGAAAAAACCTGCAGGTTATTTGCCGTCTCTTTCAATTTTTTCTCATACGAGGGGAACCACCATTTCATGGGATCATTGGAAAGGGACGTAAAGGCGGCTTCCGCAAACGGGTCCAGTTTATCCGTTGTTCGCATCCTGGAAAGATTGTCTCGAAGCACGCGAATGTTGTACCGCACCACCTCCAGCTCACCGAGCTGGAAATTGGGCATGTTGTCCAGGAGTACGGTTGGCCAGAACAGATCATTAGGCAACCAGTTCTTGAGCATCTGTCGGGTCAGTTGTTCGTTGGCGGTGATAAATGCTATCCCGGGCACTCGTTTGTCGATCCTTCCCAGCTTGAGGGGGTCCGGTTTCCGGGAATTGAGGGCCATGACCACCACAATGAACAGAAAAATAATAAGCAGGACAATCGCTGCAGTGGCCTTGGAAAGACTTTTTCTTTCCTTTTCTTGTTTTCGTATTCCTCTTTTTTTCATTTCAATCCTCTCTCATGAGCAGCATATGAATAAAGAATGAGTTCTCTCCCTCTGGCATCCGTCATTCCGGTTTTCACCGGAGTGACGACGTATTACAAAGCCGTCAACCTTGAACCGTGAACCTCGGAACGTTGAACCTAATGACTTATGATTAGTAAAGATTGGATATTCTCTTTTCCACGGTAAGGTCATTGCCGGAAATATACCGGGTTATTGTAGTGGGTGGGTTGTTCAGTTGTCAACCATTCAATAGGGGCGGACAGAGGGAAAAATGCTCTTGTCTGTGTGGGGAATGAATTTCGCCGCACTGAAAAGATTCATGAATTCCTGGTTCACATTGAGTTCCAGGTAGGTGATCTGATCGCGGATGCGGAAGATGCTTTCCCTGGACTTGGCCGAAAGGAGCCCCAGGGTGGCTCCCTGCAGGGAAGTATTGCCCAGGGGCACGTACGTTTCGAGCGGAAGATCGGGAATCATTCCGATGGTAATGGCAGATCGAGGATCGATGTATGATCCAAAGGTCCCGGAAATAAAAAATTGACCGATTCCGTCGAAAGAGACCCCCACAGTATTGGTGATGGTGGTGAGAATGGTAAACATGGCGGCCTTTGAGCGGACAAGGCCGTCGATGTCGGTCTGCGCCAATGTAAGGGGTTCCCCTGTACCCGATTTCTCTTGGTCCACCACCACGAGCTCACTGATGCCGTCCTTCTCCCGGAGAAGGTCACCGCAGGCGCGCCGGACAAACTTGCCTCGCATGTCAATCATACCCGTGAGGAAGAGCTGTGCCACCAAGTCGATAAGGCCTGACCCGCAGATGCCTACAGGGGGTTTGTTGTCGATCGTCCGGATACGGAACTCGCGCGTATCCGGATCAATGGAGACCTTGTCGATCACCCCCGGCCCCGCCATCATGCCCATATTGGCCACGCCGCCTTCCAGTGCAGGACCTGCAGCACCGGCACAGGCCATGAGCCAGTCCCGGTTGCCGATGACCACTTCAGCGTTGGTTCCCACATCTACCAGGAGAGATATTTCCTCACGCCTGTTCATGCCGGATGCCAGTATCCCGGCGATCAGGTCTCCCCCGAAATAGCTTCCTACGTTGGGGAAAACCAGGACAGGAGCGCCGGGCAGGATGCCGAGCCCCAGTTCATGCGCCTCGATGAGGGGAGGACTGTTTAATGCCGGGATATACGGTTCTCTGCAGAGCCAGTAGGGGTCCAGGGCCAGAAAGAGATGGGTCATGGTGGTGTTGCCCGCCACTGCCATTCCGGTAATTTCCATAGGATCGATTGAGTGTTTCCAGCAAAGGGAGTGCACTTCCCGGTTAAGGCGGTCCCGCACGAGGGTCTGAAGCTCTTGGAGTCCTCCCTCCCTGCCGGCGTAATGAATCCTCGTCAGAATGTCTGGGCCGATTTTTA
>QMLQ01000026.1 GCA_003646815.1 Deltaproteobacteria bacterium
CCTGTACCATCCATCAGGCCGTGGCACACAACAGAGGTGGGGTTGCCTGCAGGAGGCCTTTCCCCTTTCCTGCCGCCGTAGAGCGCAGACATAATAAGATTGTGTGGAGTTGATTTCATCATCCTTTATACCTCTCTGAAAGACGGTGGCAACTTCTCAGGTGGATAGACTGAAGACTGACTACGTGAGTAGTCACAGACGGTGTTTTGAAATTGGCTCAGGGCAATCGCCAGTTTTGGAATTCTCTAACGGATATTCACCTCCCTGGGGCCAGCTCGATAATCTTCTTCTCGGCAAAGTTCAAGTGGGCCAAAATCGCAGATTGTGCCTTTTTGGGATTTCTTTCTTTAATCGATTGAAGGATAAAAAAATGCTGCTCCAGCAATACTTTTCGGTTATCCTGTTCTTTAAACATTGTTTCTCTTGTAACTTTTTGCGCCTGCCAGAGCAAATCAAATAAGGTAGATCCAATATGAGATAGGACCGTATTGTGTGCCGCCTGATAGACAGCTAAGTGGAATCTGGCGTCAGCATCCACTCCCAATTGGTTGCTCTGGAAATCCCTTTCCAGATTCTGAAAAACCTCCTCCATATATTCTATATCCTCTTTAGTCGCTTGCTGACTTGCCTTGGTAGCGGCCCATGATTCCAGGATCTTTCGAACCTCCAAAAGCTGTATCACCATGTCGATATCGTCTTCAATCGTTTTGAGTAAAGGATCACCAATAGATGACCCGGTAATCGATTTTATGGTTATTTTCCGTCGGGGTTGAATTTCTATGAAGCCAAGGGTTTCAAGGATTTTCAGCCCTTCCCGCAGAGGTGGCCCGCTGACGCCAAGCTTTTTCGCCATCTCCCTTTCTGGAGGAAGCGAGTCTCCGGGTTTGAGCTTTCCGGACTTGATAAGACCGACTATCTGATCAGCAATCTTGTCTGAAAATCTCTTGTATTGTACACGTGTAAGCATACCTTTATCCTGTCCAAAATATCATGATATTATTCGTATGCTACTCACTTGTCAACTCAATTGATCACATCAGATTTGAAATTCCATGTCGAACCCCTTGGACCTTTCCCCAAGGTCGAAAACAGGGTTTCATGATGTTAACTTGCTGCACATTCACAGCTATTTTGGGCCAAAGCCAAGGGTTATGTGGGGCCTCAAGCATTCTCAAAAATCCCTTGACAAAATAATTGAGTTTGCAATATTGTTTATATCAGTTGTTGTTATTATGACAGGGGTTGTTGTCCCCCGCTGTCTTCCCGGGCAACGAAAAGGGCGGGACGAAAAGAAGAAACGAGAAAAAGGGCCTGATATGAAACCACCATCAAGAACCACAAAAGAAATCCTCCGGGAAAAATTGTCGCGCCGGAAGCGTGAACCTCTTTACAATCCTGGCGCCCTGAACAACATCCGCCGGCAATTTGAAACGTGGTTCCAATCCGCCGTGCGAGAGACAGATCAGCAGGGCTGGACAAAGACTCCTCACACCGTTTTGGGGTCGGAGATTCCCAGGGAAATGCTTTACACACCCTTATCTAATCCGGATCTTGATTACCGGGAAGACCTGGGAAACGCAGGCCAGGAGCCTTTCACAAGGGGCATTCACGCCAATATGTATCGCGGCAGGGAATTCACCATGCGCCAGTTGACCGGTTTTGGATCTCCCGAAGACACTAACCAACGAATGAAGTTCATGCTTGAGCATGGCGCCACCGGCCTGAGTGTCTTGTTTGATATTCCCACTATCCAGATGTATGACTCCGATGATCCCTTTGCTCTGGGCCAGGTGGGCATGTCAGGGGTTTGTGTAGATTCAGTAGAAGATATGGATCTCCTTTTCAGGGATATTCCTCTGGATGAGGTAACTGTCTCAATTGTCACCCATTACCCCACAAATACCGCCATACTATTTCCCATGTTCCTGGTAATGGCAGAGGAAAGGGGTATTTCGTGGGACAGGCTCCGCGGCAGTGTCCAGAATGACATAACACTGGAAGAGCTGATCCGAAGCGGTCCGGAGTACCTTCCTCCCAAGGAATGTTTCAGGATACAATGTGACAATATCGAATTTATCAGAGGGAATGTGCCCGAATGGAATTTCATCACCCTGAATGGATACAACTTGCGGGAATTCGGGACTTCGGGTGTAACCGAGATGGCCGTAGCCGTGGCAAACGGCATTGAAACCCTGAACGAACTCATAGAAAGAGGGCACAATATAGATGATATCGCCGACCGGATGGCATTTTTCTGGTCTCCTGCAAGCGATTTTTTTGAAGAAGTCTCCCGATTGAGGGCGGTCAGAAGATTGTGGTACAAGATAATGAAATATCGGTTCAATGCAAGGAATCCCAGGTCCATGTTGATGAGATGCCATGTCCAGACCTCCGGTGTTTCTCTGATCCAGCAGGAACCCTTGAATAATATAGTGCGATCGGCATATCACGCGCTGGCGGCTATGTTGGGAGGCGTTCAGTCACTTCATGTAGACTCATATGATGAGGCCTACTCTGTTCCTACCGAAGAGGCAGCCCTTCTCTCCCTGAGGACCCAGCAAATCCTCCAGGCTGAAACCGGAATCACGGATGTAGTCGATCCCTTGGGGGGCTCATTTTATGTTGAAGCCTTAACAAATGAAATCGAGGGGAAAATCCTTGATGAGGTGGATGAAATTGAGAGACAAGGGGGATACGTGGCAGTTATAGAAAAAGGCGTTTTGCACAGCAAAATCGCTGAGTATTTTTCAGCACAACAAAACGATATTGAAGGCGGCAAGATCAAGGTAGTCGGCTACAATATTTATACATCAGACACTGCTGTGCCACCCATAAACGTTTTCCAGTATCCCAAAGGCGTTGAAAAGAAACAAAAGGGAAGATTGGAGAGATTGAGACTCCATCGGGATAGCGACAAGGTAGCAACCACTCTTTTAGCGTTGAAGGAAGCATGCAAGAAGGGCAAAAATATCCTTCCATCGAGCATTGAGTGTGCAAGGGCCCGCTGCACCGAAGGGGAGCTGTTTAAGATATTGAAAGAGGCATTTGGTCTCTGGAAGCCTCCGCCTCTCTGGTAAAAATGACAGTAATGAGTTTCTTGCATAAGGCCTGACAGGAAGGGTAGAAGAAGGTATGGGGAAAAAAATGAAGGTGGTCTTGGCCAAGCTTGGCTTAGACGTGCATAACAGAGGCATCATCACCGTGGCAAAAAAGTTGCGGAATGCCGGGATGGAGATTGTCTATCTGGGCAATGCCCTCCCGGATGAAATCATTCGATCTGCAATTCAGGAAGGTGTTGATATGGTGGGCGTAAGTTCATTGTCAGGAGCGCATCTAAGCCTAGGCTCCCTTCTTATCCAGGAGGCTGTAAAGGAAAAATTCAAGGACAACATTGTCTATGTGATCGGCGGTGTCTTTCCACCTGCCGATGCACAGAAATTGCGAGAGATCGGATTCGACGGCATATTCACTCCGGGAGCCACCGGAGATGATATCGTGTCTTCGATACAACGGTTGGTCGCTGAAAAACATGAAAAAACACCAATGTAAATAAGGAGAATGCGCGATGGAAAAAGGATGGCCGCCCGTATATGATCAGTCATACATCCCAGCCTATGACTCACAATATTGGCAAAAAGAAGTTGAAACTATGGATCCTGAAAAAAGAGAACAAGAGATCATTCTACCCAAGCTTCAGGCACAGCTAAAATACGCTTATCAAAAATCGGGCTTTTATAAAAAGAAATGGGATAAGGCGGGAATACATCCGGATGATATTCGTTCTCTGCAGGACTTCGAGCAGGTTCCTTTTGTGACAAAGGATGAAATTCGTAAAGATCAAATCCAGGACCCGCCGTTTGGGACCAATCTGTGTGTCTCTAGAGAGGAGGTTGCCAGGGTCCACGGGACATCCGGCACCACTGGTAAACCCACGGCTTTCGGCATCAGCAAGGGAGATATGGCACGAATTGCCGAGGCCCATGCAAGATGCATGTGGGGCTTTGGAGTACGACAAGATGACATCGTCTTCATTGGATCGTTTTTCAGCCTGTACTGGGGAAGCTGGGGCGCATTGGCAGGCGCTGAACGACTTGGCGCTACTGCCTTCCCGTTCGGTGCCGGGGTCCCGGGTCAAACTGACAGGGCCCTCGACTGGATAAAGGAGGTAAGACCCACTGTTTTTTACGGAACACCATCTTATAGTCTTTACCTGGCCGAAAAAGCAATCACCAAGGGAATTGATCCCCGGAAGGACTTTTGTTTTCGTATCCTCTTCTTCTCCGGGGAACCGGGCGCCGGTGTCCCCTCAACAAAGAAGCGCATAGAGGAAATCTATGGTGGAATTTGTATCGATTCCGGCTCAACCGCTGAGATGAGCCCATGGATGTCAGACTGCGAGTGTGACCATCGGCAGGGGATGCACCTTTGGCAAGATGTCGTTTACGCCGAACTTGTGGATCCAAACACAAAAAAGCGGCTCCCGTACGGCAGCGAAGGCGCTACGGTTTACACGCATCTGGAACGTACGTCGCAGCCCATGATCCGGTTTTGGTCAGGGGATATTTCCCAGTGGGTAAATGATCCATGTCCCTGCGGGCGAACTTTCCCCCGGTTGCCAAAGGGGATCTATGGCCGAGCAGATGATATGTTCGTGGTGCGGGGAGAAAACGTCTATCCCAGCGCAATAGAAAATGTGATTAGGGGGATCAATGGTTTTGGTGACGAGTTCCGTATTATTATCACCAGAGAAAGGACCATGGATGAATTGATTGTGGAGGCGGAATACACCCCTGATGTAGATAAAAACCTTGTCCCCAGTTTGAAGTCGAGGCTTGAAGCTGAACTGAAGTCAAAGGGGCTCAGAACAAGCGTACAAATGATGGAGTCCGGAACCCTGGAGCGGACTCAATTCAAGGCAAAAAGGGTTATTGACAAGCGCGGTTTATATGAAGAGATGACGCGAAGGGCGTAAGAGAAAGGAAGACCTATTCAGTGCCCCTCCATAAATGAGATAGTTTGTTCGAGATCAAGGCATGCGAACATTTTAACCACAGGAATACATTGCGGTATTTCGAGGATTAAAATTTGTCCGCGCTTCGCTTGGACTCCCCACCCTTCGGGCGGGTCCCCGGTTTGAGCATAACGAGGATATCGGGCAAAATAGCCATTTATGGATGGGCACTGCTATTCAGCAGATACAAATTTCATCGGGAAAGCGATTGAGCTTTTTCATCCCCTGGGTGGTGACGACAAATGTATTTTCAATTCCCACAACTCCCTCGCCCGGAAAAACAACTTTCGGCTCTATTGCAAGCACCATCCCTTCGTCTAGAATCGTGTCGCTGCGAGCAGCTATAATGGGCCATTCATCCAGTTCAAGGCCGACGCCGTGACCCACAAAACGGACTGGATCAGGATAACCCATAAAGCCCTCTTTCAGCCTGCTCTTTCCTATAATTTTTTGAGCCAGGTCATAGAGATCGCCCGATCTTACACCGGGCTTTCCTGTTTCAGCCAGCGTATCTTGCAGTCGCACCATAATCTCATGGGCCTTTTGATACTTTTCGTCCAAGGTTCCTATTGAAAAGATGCGCGTCTGATCAGAGATATATCCTTCCACATTTGCGGCATAATCAATTAAAATCGGTTCATGGCGCCCTATTTTTTCCCTACTTGCCCCTTGGGAATAAAAAGGGCCCGCGCCCTTACCACCCGTTGGTCCCAGAGAACTGCTCGGCAAGGCCGCATTTTTCCCGGACATGAGATGTCCATAAAACGCTTCACTGTTGAAGCTGCGTGTGCGAATAATCCCCGGATGTCCTTTGCTCCTATAGTAAAACTCAACCCGCGTGGCGAGTTCCATTTCCGTCTCTGCTTCCTGCAAATAAAGCGGCACCTGTGCAAACATACTATCTGCCATTTCCGCAGCCTTCTGAATACGCGCTATCTCATATGCAGACTTCACCATACGAATTTCACGAATCAGCGGGGATACATCAACGATATCTGCATCCGAGAACACCTTTTGATAAACCTGATATCGATTGATCGGAAGGATATCCAGTTCAAGGCCTAGCTTCCGGGGCTCCTGCCCCAATTGTTCCAAGACCGCATCGTGAAGGGAAGAAAGAGTTGTGAGCTCTACAATGTTCTCAATCGCTGAACAGCTCCTCACGTGCTCCAACTCTTTTTGCACAATGACTGCGGCTGGAGCTACGGCCGGCACACAAAGTTGAGCATCTCTGTCAACTCCGGAGAGGTAATAAAGATCGACCTTTTGGACCAAAATAGCGACATCGATATCTTCCTTCTCAAGTCTTCTTTGAAATCGCTTCATTCGGCCAAGAAATTCTTGTTTTCTCGGTAATGCAAACATTCAAGACTGTCTCCCGCGCCACCTATTCCAAGGCCCTGGTGATAATCTCCGCCAGGTCAAGGATCTCCAGGCTTTGTTCCAGTTCTTCGGCCTTTAAACCGTCTTCCAGCATCTTAGCACACTGGGGGCAGGCTACGGCAACAACCTGAGCGCCGGTTTCATGGGCCTGTCTTATCCTGATCCTGTTGGGGGCATCGTCGCCTCCGCCAAGGATATCCGTAAAGAAATTCCCGCCGCCTCCACCGCAGCAGAACCCATTCTCACCGTGCTGATCCATTTCCACGAACTCCATGCCGGGAACAGCCTGGAGGATTTTCCGGGGGGCCTTGTATTCCCCGTTGTGTCTTCCCAGATAACAGGGATCGTGATAGGTCACTCTTGCCCGGTATTCATGCAGAGGGAGTGTTTGAGACTGGATGAGGGGAAGGAGCACCTGGGAATAATGAAACACCTCAAAGGCACCGCCCAATGGAGGATAAAACTTTCGAAATGCATTCAGGGCATGGGGGTCCAGGGTGATGATCTTCTTAACGCCCAGTTCTTTGAAAAGACCAATATTCTGCTCCGCGAGGAATTGAAATAACCCGGCTTCGCCCAGCGTCTTGACCTCATTTCCGTCGCAGATTTCTTTTGCTCCGAGGATGCCGAAAGAGATGCCTCCTTTCGTGAGAAGATTTGCCACTGCCTTCGCAATCCGTTTTCCCCGTTCGTCATAGGAACCCACATCTCCCACATAGAACAGGTATTCCTGGCCTTCATAGGGTTTTACAGGTGTTCCTTCAGCCCACTTCCCTCTTTCTCCGGCAGGCTCTTTGTACGGGTTCCCGCTGATATTGATGTTCTTCAGGTAATCCCGTACCGGGGGAGGGATAACCCCCTTGTTCACCAATTCTTCCCGGGTTGCCATGAAGATGTTTACCAGGTCCTCGCTGAAGGTAAACACACAGTGCTCCACGCAGTTGGCACAGGTGGCACAAGAAAAAATGATCTCCTGGAAACGTTCACTGTTCTCAATTTCGTTGTTGAGCCACGCCCTGATCAACCACATCCTGCCGCCCGGAGAATAGGTCTCGAACCTGAACTTCCGGTAGGCAGGGCAGTTGAAGTCGGTGTAGTCACTGGTAAACTTGCAGTATCCGCACCGGAAACACCTGTGAATAATTTCTTCGTATTGCATTTAACCAACCTCCCAGTTCCCCGGATTCATAATCCTGTTCGGGTCCAGATTCGCCTTGATCATCTCCATGAGTTTCCAGGTGTTTCCGTCCATGTGCTGAATGGCCAAACGCTGTTCATCCACCGTTGGTTTCCAATAAAGACCGCCGATGTCCAGGACAAAGGCGCTCACCTCTTCGAGCGCCTTCCGGGTCCTTTCCATCATGTCTTCATCCGCCCGATTAAAGGCAAAGGCAAAGGCAAACATCACAGCATGTCCCCCGTCAATGACCCTCACCATCCCGGAATAGGCGAGGTCATACTTTGCGGCCAGTTCCTTGAGCTTCTGGGTACATTCCGGATACTGCTCGAGCATCACAATGGGGCCGGAATACTCGAACCCACCGCCCCTCTTCACGTCCGCCAGTTTACTGGCACTCCTCTGGGGCGATTCCAGCAGGACCGGCTTCATCATGGGAGGAATGCCCATAAATCCACCGTCCTTGCTCTTGATGTATGGATCAAGGGAGTGCCAGATAATTTTCCGCTTGAATTCCAGTTCCTCATCGGTATCGCCGGTGATATAGAAGCTGACGTGATGATTATCCTTGAACATCATGGGCTTGGGCTGGGTAAAGGCCAGGATGTCTTCCGCCATTTCAGTGTGGGTGATTTCGTAGATCATTTCCGGGACCAGTTCTCCGCGGTCTGTCACGAAGATCTCCACATCACGCAATTTCTTTTTCGGATAGAGCTTCACCCCAAGTTTCGTAATAATCCCGGTTGCCCCGAACCATCCCAGAAACAGGCCCGACAGATCCGGGAACGGCGCCCCCTTTGAAAACCATTTCTGAGAAAGGGCACAGGAGCCAATCCTGCAGATGTCACCGGCGCCCGTGACCACTTCCATTCCGCTCACCAGGTCCGAATTGAACCCGTACTGCTGGGTCAGCCTTCCCTGACCGTGGATGGTCACGTTCGCGGCAATGGTGGCAGTGGGTGGTGCGTCAGGAATACTGTGCCGCAGCCTTGGGTAATGCTTTTCAAGGTATGCCTTCAACGCCCCCTGGGAAGTCCCCCCTTCCACCAGGGCATAGCGTCCCATTTCATTGACTTCGAGGATCCTGTTCATGCGTTTCATATCCACGACGATCCCGCCCTTCAGGGGAATCACCAGGCCGGTCAAGGCCAGGCCCGCGCCCATGGGCACAACCGGTATTTTCTCCCGGTTCGCCAGGGTGACTATTTTCTGGACTTCGTCAGTTGATTTCGGGATCACCACGCAGTCAGGAGTGTGCGGCTCCATGAGACCCGGATCACGCGCGTAGAAATAGCGCTCTTCAGACCATGTGGAGACGTATGCCCCTCCCACAATTTCGGCAAGCAATCGGACTGTATCATCCTTCATTTCATCGTCCCTCCGGCCTAGGGTTTTTCCCCAATGGCCATCCTGCAAAGATCAATCATGTGCACCGGCTTCACGCCGTTTTTTGCCACCTTTTCCCCCAGGGTATTCTGGCAGGCCGGGCAGTTGAACACACAATACCGCGCCCCGTGGCTCACCATGTCTTCAATATTTTTTTTCTGGACGTCATTGGCAAAATCATATCCATACAGCATGGCGTATATCCCTCCGCAACAGAGCCCATTTTCATCCTGGTACTCCCGCTTTACCAGTTCTACCCCGATCAATGCCATGATATCCCGCACCCGGTGATGTTTGCCGGGGGAGAGGCGGGAAGAACAAGGCCGCTGGTAGGCCACCTTGATATTAAGCGGCGTAATCTGATCGCTCAATTCCCGCAAACGATCATACAGGTAATCGTAATAATGAATGGGCGTGAAAGGAACCTCTATGCCGTAGGCCGGTGCCAGGTGGGCAAATGAACCGTAGCATTCGTCATGGAGACAAACCACTTCTTCCACACCCAGCTTCTTGAAATTGTCCATGACTTCGGGAAGCCGCTTCTTGATGATGGAGGTATTGGCGAAGTGGATGTAGACCACGTTGCAGAAAAACTCCTGGCCAAAGACAAACGACGGCATGATATCTTCAAAAAGTTTTCCCCTGGCCAGTTTGAGAAACTCGGGCATGAACCCGAAAGAGAGGATCTTTTTTCCGATCTTGCCGAGCTTGTACCTTCCCTGGGGTTCACCGATGTTGATCCACTGGCTGGTAATGGCCCTGGGAGTGGTCAGGAGCCCCTTTTCCTCTCTCTTTTCCGTGATCAGGTAGAATGGATGGTTTCCCCTCCTGCAATATTCCTCGCACGCGTAGCAGGTCACACAGGCATCAAAAACAAATGAGTCTTCACCGCGGCTGATCTTGAGTATCTCTTCCTTTGCTTGGTCCCTGCCCACGTCCACATACCTGCACTTGACCAGGCAGGCCCCGGTGGGACATGTTTCACAAATCTTTTCGTCAAACTGGAGTTTGGGCATCTCATCCCCCTTCAAGCGCAAAGTAGATGTGGTTTCAGGAATTGAACTGTATATGCCAAACCTATCCGAACTCATTTCTGCCTGTCAAGAAAGAATGAGTTTCCGGTTTGACATCACCGTGGCAATAACATAAAAACAAGGAGGACTGAATAGTAAATGGTGACTAAATGCGAGTCCAAAAGGGGTGCTAATCTAATACCAAATGACCAAGTCGAGCAAAATATGCTCTGTTGTGACTCCGGCCCAAGCGCTGGGCCGGAGCAAAGAGGCAGGCAAAATATGTTTTGGCATTGACCCATTTGGATTTCATTTGACATTTGAGCTTTGACATTTGTCGTTCCAAGACTCTCGACTTGCCTTTTCGGATACGGGGACACGATGGATTTATATGAATCATTGATGGAGATAGTGGGCAGTGACCGGGTTTCCAATGGTCAGGAGGAACGGTATTTCTATTCCCGGGATTCAGGGGCACAGCCGCCGCGTGAAGCGGACTACGTGGCATTGCCCAAGAGCACCCGGGAGGTGCAGAAAATTGTTCGTCTGGCAAACCGTGAAAAGATCCCCGTCACCCCCATGGGAGGAGGGTTCACCCTCTCCGCCCTGGCCGTCCCGAACAGGGCCGGTATTGTCCTGGACATGAAGGCGATGGACAGAATCTTGGAAGTCAATGAGCTGAGCAGGTATACCGTTATTGAGCCGGGGGTCACCCAGGCCGCGCTTCGTTCCTACCTGAAAAGAAATCATCCCCATCTCCAGCATTCCACTCCGGAGGCACCCCCGGCCGTCACTGTTGTCGCCAATGCCCTGATCCAGGGTCACGGCCACATCTCCCCCAGGTACGGGGTCAATTCCGATATGATAAATGGCATGGAAGTGGTACTGCCCACCGGTGAGGTGTGCACCATCGGGTCCCGCTCCGTGGGGCCTGCCTGGTTCACGAGAGGTCCGCTCCCGGACCTGTCCGGTCTCTTCGTGGGTTGGTATGGCACCACCGGGATTGTCACGAAACTGGCCATGCGCCTCTACCCAAAACCGAAATTCAGGGATGTCTTTGTCTTTTCCACGGACGAAATCGACCTGATCCCGGAGGCCGTATCCGGGGTGACGGGACTCGACCTGCTTGAAGATTTTTTCCTCATAAGCCAGGAAAAACCGGACTGGATGAACCATTGTTTTTTTGTCCTTATCCTCTCTGCCCATGTTGAAGAAGAACTTGCCTTGAAAAGGGATATATACAAGAATTTCTTTTGTAACTTTGCGGGCGGGGGCAAGGTCGAATTTGTTCAGGACCTCCATCCCGCCCTGAGAAAGCGATTTCTGGATGTGCCGCCCCTGGCCGCCCTGGCTGCTGATTTTCGGAAGGGTGGAGGATTCGAATACACCGGTGCCATCCTTCCCATCGACAAAATCCCAGAAGCATGGAGAAAAGGGATCGACATCGCGCACCGCCACAATATGCTCTGCTCCTATGTTCACCAGGTCCTCCCGGGCCCGGGAATCATGTTCGGGTTTAACTATTCCTTTAACCGGGCGGACCCGAAAGATGTTGAAAACACCAGGAAGGCCCTTGCTGAATCAAACAGGCTGACCTATGAACTAGGGGGAATGGTGTGGAAGGGCGAACTGGCAGCCCAGAAAATGGCAATGGAGAGGATGGACCCCAACACCCTCCAGCTCATAACACGGATCAAGGCCCTCCTTGACCCTGCCCACATCATGAACCCGGGAAACTGGGATCCGGGAGAGACACATGAGGAAACTCCCCAATGAGAACAAAATCCTGATTCTGGGAGTCACGGGCGGGATCGCCAGCGGCAAGAGTACCGTCGCAGACATGCTCCGAGAACTGGGTGCACCGGTGATTGATTTTGATCTCCTTGCAAGGGAAGTGGTGGAACCCGGGAAACCTGCATGGAAAGAAATCATCCACTACTTCGGCAATGGAATTCTCCTCGAAAACCGATCTCTTGATCGGAAAAAGCTCTCAGAAACAGTTTTCCATGACCCGGAGAAAAGGAGGAAACTGGAATCCATGACGCATCCCAGGATCATGAATCTCTTTCTCAAGCGGGTGAACCAGTACGATGAAAATGATTCCGGGCCAATTATCCAGGCGGTGATTCCGCTCCTGTTTGAGGCCTATCTCCAAAAACTCGTCCACAAGGTCCTCGTGGTGTACATTCCGCGCGAAATGCAGGTAGAGCGGCTCACAAAGCGCGATCACATCACCCGGGAACAGGCCGAGAGGATCCTGGAGGCCCAGCTGCCCATTGAAGAAAAACTGGAGCAAGCAGATTTTGTGATCCACAATGAAAAGGGGTTAAAAGAAACACGAAGCCAGGTAAAAAAGTTATGGGAAACCTTAAAGATCGAACAGGGAAGGAGGAGAAAAAATGGGAAATAGCCCAGTTTCACTGCAGGAAGTTGACCGCGTTGAGGTGCTCACCCTGATAGACAATTATGTGGATGTCCTGCTTACCAATACGGAAGTAGTCTATCGGCCTCCCCTTGCAAAGGAGGGAGGAATCCCCGCTGATACTCTGGTGGCGGAACACGGTCTTTCTCTATTGATCACCCTCTACCGGGGTGATGAAACGCACACCATCCTTTTTGACACCGGCTACTCCAGCGTTGGACTGCTCCATAATATGGGCCTGCTCGAGATTGATCCGGGCCAAATTGAGGCCCTCGTAATAAGTCACGGGCACATGGACCACACCGGGACCCTCTATCCCCTCCTGGACAAGATACCGGGGCCTTTACCCCTGGTGGTCCACCCTGATGCGTTCCTTACACCCCGGTACTTTGCGCTGGATGACGGGCGGAAACTGCTGTTTCCCGAGGTCCTGAAAATATCCGAACTGGAAAAACGGAATGTCCAGCTCCTGGAAAGCAAGGGGCCGATCCTTCTTGCCGGCGATACAGCCCTTGTCACCGGAGAGGTGGAACGTACCACGACCTATGAAAAAGGGTTGCCAAACGCGCTCCTGGAACGAAACGGCACCATAGAAAAGGATCCCATCCTGGATGATCAGGCCATCGCAGTCAACGTGAAGGGGAAGGGGCTTGTCCTTATTTCCGGATGCGCTCACGCCGGAATTATGAACACGATCTTGTATGCCATGAAGATCACGGGGATATCATCCATCCAGGGTGTCTTGGGAGGGTTTCACCTCTCGGGGGCCTTTTTTGAACCCATTATTGAAGATACCATAAAGGACCTGAAAAAACTCAATCCAAAGGTTCTCGTGCCCATGCACTGTACCGGATGGAAGGCGATCAATCGTTTTTCAGAAGAATTTCCCGAGGCCTTCATCCTTAACAGTGTGGGATCACGATTCACGATCTCCTAGGAGGCTATCCTCAGACAGCTTCCTCACACACAGAACCCGGTACCGGCCGCTATAATCCCGCACGCGCTCGATTTCACCGTAGCAGTACGTTCCGTGGGCAATTTTCATGGCCTCGTCAGTCTGTTCCGGCGACATCTCCACGAGCAGCCGGCCACCGGGTGCAAGGAAATCACGCGCATCACGCAGTATCTGAGCGATGAAATCCATTCCCCCTTTGCCTGCCGCCAGCGCGGCCCGGGGTTCGTACTCCCGTACTTCCGGGGGAAGGGAGCCGTACTCCTCCGCCGCTACATAGGGGGGATTTGAAACGATCAAATGAAAAAGGATCTTTTCGCTCCTGAACGGTTGGAAAAGATCGCCCTGCCGGAACCTGATCTGATCACCAACCCCATGCTTTTCCGCGTTCATGCGGGCTACCTCAAGTCCACCCGGTGAAACATCCGTGGCCCACACTTCCCACTTAGGAAGTTCTTTTGCCAGGCAGATCGCCAGGACGCCCGATCCTGTACCCAGGTCCAGGAGGCGACACCTAGTATCCCCTTCCGAATCACACTCCCCGGCCCTCGCCAGGGCCTGTTCAACGAGGAGTTCGGTTTCCGGCCGGGGGATAAGCACCCTCGAATCCACCTGGAACGTCATGGACCAGAATTCCTGCACACCGGTGATATACTGCAGCGGTTCCCTCCGGACCCGGCGACTGACCAGGTTCCGATATCCTGAAAGTTCCTTCTTTGTGAGGGGTTTTTCGAATTGCAGGTAGAGGGTAACACGATCTGTTTCGAGGAGGTCAGCGAGCAGGACCTCGGCGGTCAACCGGGGACTCTCAATCCCTTTTTCTTTCAGGTACGAGGTGGTAACCTTCAGGAGATCACCAATATTCCAGGAAGCCCGTGTCATTTTCTGTCAATCAAAGCGCAAATCCACATATCGCTCTTACCCCAAATGGGACATATTCAGGACAGGATATTCTAATTATCCCCGCTTTTCTTGAGAGACTCTGTCTGGAAGTGCGTGATGAGGGGGTCGATGACCAGGTCGAGCTGCCCCTGGAGAACATCTTCCAGCTTGTAGAGAGTGAGCCCGATACGATGGTCCGTCACCCGTCCCTGGGGGTAGTTGTACGTCCTGATGCGTTCACTGCGGTCTCCTGAGCCGACCATGTTGCGCCGTTCCTCGGAAATCTTGGAGTCCTGCTGGGACTGTTCCAGGTCCAGAAGGCGGGAGAGCAGCACCTTCATAGCCTTTGCCTTGTTCTTGTGCTGTGATTTTTCATCCTGGCAGGTAACCACCAGACCGGTGGGAAGATGGGTAATACGTACTGCGGAATCGGTGGTGTTCACGTGCTGGCCCCCGTGTCCGGAGGATCGATACACGTCGATGCGGAGATCATCGGGGTTTATTTCCACGTCAATTTCCTCTGCCTCCGGAAGCACCGCAACCGTGACCGCGGAGGTGTGAATCCGCCCCTGGGTCTCGGTCTCCGGAACCCGCTGCACCCGGTGCACCCCGCACTCATATTTCAGCCTGCTGTACACCCGCTCTCCCGACACCAGGATGATGACCTCCTTGAATCCCCCGATACCGGTACTGTTCTGGCTCAGGATCTCCGTTTTCCAGGATTTCAGCTCTGCATAATGGCAGTACATCCTGAAAAGATCCGCAGCAAACAGGGCCGCCTCATCTCCGCCGGTTCCTGCCCGGATCTCCAGCAGGGTATTCTTTTCATCATTGGGGTCCTTGGGAAGCAGGAGGATCTTGAGTTGGTTTTCCAGTTCCTCCATTGAGGACTGAAGGGCCTCAATTTCTTCTTCTGCCAGCTTCCTCATCTCCGGATCTGCATCATCAAGGAGTGATTTGTTCTCCTCGATTTCATCCTGTATGGTCCTGTATTTCCGAAAAAGGGAAATGATAGGGCTCAGCTTGCTGTGCTCTCTCGCGTATTTCTGGTAGGTCTTTTGATCTTTGAGGATTTCAGGATTCCCGAGGTTTTCCTCCAGGTCCAGGTACCTGTCTTCAATTTCCTTTATTTTTGCAAACATAAAAATCCTTGGTCACCAACCAGTGATCCTCGAAAACAATTACTCACCACAGCGCCATTGAGGTCACAGAGAACAACTTTCCCTGTTTGTCCGGAAATCATTCTGAACAAACAAGGAAACAGTAGTTTTTGACTCGGAGTTTCACAAAATTGAATCACCCAGGACTCAAACTGGGGAATAGCTTCATATCAGGTTTCAAGAAAGAGTCACTTTTTATCCGGTCGGGTTCTCGCCATCGGATAAAAGCACTAAACTCTGTGGTGAATAAAACGTGTATAGAATCCCAGAGCGCATTGATCCCTGACAATAGCAGCAACATGAATCCGTAATTGAATACTCAGGAGGCGGATTTCTTCGTGGATCCCTTCGCGGCGCGCTCCTGCTCGAACTTTGCGTACTTTCTCTTAAAACGCTCCACGCGCCCTGCCGAGTCAACCAGTTTCTGCTTCCCGGTGAAAAAAGGGTGACATTTTGAACAGATTTCCACCTTGATTTCCTTCAGGGTGGAACCTGCTTCAAATTCATTACCGCAGGCGCAGCGAACCTTTGCCTGATGATATTCCGGATGTATTCCTGGCTTCATAATCTCTCCTTCTTTCTTTTCCTTTAGCCTTTCGCCTCTTACAAGCGGTGTTTCAGAAAATGACGACCATATGTTCTGTCAGAAATAGTTATTCTTGCCAACGGTGAAGAACTCTATTCGCTCATGGAAGCTAAAAACTCTTTATTGTCTGCTGTTCCTTTGATTTTTTCAAGTAAAAATTCCATGCTGTCCACCGGGGTCAGGGGGGACAGTAGTTTTCGGAGGATCCAGATGCGGTTGAGATCCGCCTCTTCCAGCAGAAGTTCTTCCTTCCTCGTCCCCGAGCGATTGATGTCAATGGAGGGGAAGACGCGCCGGTCCGTCAATTTACGGTCCAGGTGGATTTCCATGTTACCGGTCCCTTTAAATTCCTCAAAAATGACCTCGTCCATCCTGCTTCCCGTGTCGATCAGCGCGGTGGCGATAATGGTGAGACTTCCTCCCTCCTCGATGTTGCGGGCAGCCCCAAAAAACCGTTTCGGTTTGTGCAGGGCATTGGAATCCAGGCCCCCTGAAAGGATCTTTCCGCTGGGGGGAACCACGGCGTTGTACGCCCGGGCGAGACGGGTGATACTGTCAAGCAGAATCAGGACATCCAGCTTGTGCTCCACGAGCCTCTTTGCCTTTTCTATCACCATTTCAGCAACCTGCACATGACGCTGGGGCGGCTCATCAAAGGTGGAGCTGATGACCTCTGCCTCCACAGACCGGGACATATCGGTCACTTCCTCCGGCCGTTCATCAATGAGCAGGACGATTTTGTGGATGGACTTGTCATTGGATGTCACGCTGTTGGCGATATTCTGGAGAAGCATGGTTTTCCCGGTTCGCGGCGGCGCCACGATCAATCCCCTCTGCCCCTTCCCGATGGGCGTCATCAGGTCCATGACCCTTGACGAGTAGTTGTCGGCGGTTGTCTCCAGTTTGATGCGCTCCTCCGGATACAGGGGCGTGAGATTGTCAAAAAGGATCTTTTCACGGGCAATTTCCGGATCCTCCCCGTTTACGCTTTCCACCTTGAGCAGGGCGAAATACCGCTCCGAATCCTTCGGTGGCCTGATCTGCCCTGAAACCGTATCCCCGGTTCGCAGGTTGAAGCGACGAATCTGCGAAGGCGATATATAGATATCATCGGGACCGGGGAGGTAGTTGGCATCAGGTGCCCGCAGGAACCCGAACCCGTCCGGAAGGATCTCCAGAACGCCCTCTCCATAAATGAGGCCGTTCTTCTCTGAGTGGGCCTGCAGCAGCGAAAACACCAGGTCCTGCTTGCGCATTCTCGATGCCCCCTGGATATTGAACTCTTTTGCCAGTTCAGTCAGCTCACTGATTTTCATCTTTTTCAATTCAATAAGATTCATACTTCCTCTCCTGTGTTCAATCAAATAGAAATAACGGTTCGAACATACAATTCAAGATTCCTCCGGCCCACCCGGCGCGATTCATGATGTGCCAGATACCTGCATGCTGTTCCCTTCATATTTCCCGGGCTGGCGACTATTTTCATAAGATTGGTTTTTCGGGGCTCTCAGGACCCTCCGGTCGGGAATGCCACCTCTCGACTCCACCCCTGCGCATCGTTTTTCCGGCAGCCGCCAAAGCAAAAGGGTGCTTGAAATTGCCCGGCCTTGGAACCATTATGGGTGAGGTAGAGAAGGTGACTCAGCAGATGAGCTATGCAGTTTTATGATATCCGGTCTTTACCGAATCCTCCAGAGGGTAGGAACATTTTCGGCAACCACTCATGTGCCCGGACCAAAGGCGGAAGGGGAAAAGGATTCCCCACACTTGCGCCCCAACCACTTGGGTAATCACCGTTTCTTTCAATATAGGAACACTCAACAGGGGTTGTCAAGGTTTTTCATCGATGGCTTCCGATCCACCCGCCCTGAGGCTTTGGAGCATTTCCCGGAAGTCATCCGGGAGGTCGGATTCAAATTCCATGAACCTGCCGTTTTCCGGGTGCTTGAATCCCAAACGTTTCGCGTGAAGCATCTGCCGCACCGGGGGTGTTATGAGCCCTTTTTTTTGCAAGGGATGCCCCTTCCACCACCTTCTTCCGTACCCGTAGACCGGGTCACCGGCAACCGGATGGCCCATATGGGATAAATGGACTCGAATCTGATGCGTTCTCCCTGTCCTGATGGAGACACGGAGGGAGGAAAACCCGGCCTGAAAGGTCTCCAGGAGCCACCAGGTTGTTACGGCCTCTTTTCCCCTTCCCTGGACAACCGCCATTTCCTTCCGCTTCCGGGAATGTCGCCCAATGGGGGCATCAATAACGCCCTTCCGTCCCCGCAGGAGACCGTGGGCAAGAGCCCGGTATTCTTTTTCTATCACCCCTGACTTGAACTGGCGGGCCAGCGCCCCGTGCGCCCGGTCATTCTTTGCCACCACCATAAGTCCCGATGTGTCCTTGTCCAGCCGATGGACGATACCGGGTCTCGTCACTCCGCCGATCCCGGAAAGGTCCCCGCAGCGCCAGAGCAGGCCATGGACCAGGGTCCCGGCGGTGTGACCCGGAGCGGGATGGACCACCAGCCCGGCCGGCTTGTCAACCACGACCACGGAACTGTCCTCATACACAATATCAAAGTCTACCGGTTCCGGTTGAATCACCGAGGGTGAAGGCGGGGGAATTGAAATGCTGATGTGATCCCCTGTCCGTACCCGGTAACTGGGCCTGGAGGTCTCCTGGTTGACGCTCACGGATCCTGTCCTTATGAGTTCCTGTATCCTGGACCGGGAAAGCGGCACCCCGTTTGATGCCAGAAATTGATCCAGCCGGGCTCCTTCTTCTCCCCGGGAAATATGGAAGGAAAAAGTTCTTGCACCACTCGGGGCATCATATTCACAGGTCACGATCCCTCATGCGGCCATTGCAGACGAGGTTCTTGTCCCATCGGGATCGAGACAAGATTCCCGGCAATGAATCAAAAAAGGCCAAATCAGTTTTTTGCAAAGTCATCAAGGTTGACCTATTCGCAGGAAAGTCGTCACTCCGGTGAAAACCGGAGTCCAGGATTTTTCTAAGTGCTTGAATAGAATGGATTCCGACTTGGTTATCATCCCGAACTCCGATCCGGGACGGAATGACAAAAAATACGGGTTTTCAAGTTGTTACGATTCCATCAAGGCCATTCTACGCGAAGATGCGGTCCAGGTCTTCCTCCACCTGTTCTTCTTCCACCTTTCTCGCAAGCGAGATCTCTTTCACCAGCAGGTTTCTGGCAGTGTCGAGCATCTTCCTCTCGCCGAATGAGAGTTCCTTTTCCAGCTTTAACATCAAGAGATCCCGATACACCTCGGCCACTTCAAAGGCCGAACCGGTCTTGATCTTCTCCATGTATTCTCTATAGCGGCGATTCCATGTCTGGTTGTCGATGGGCAGATCTCTCTTTTTCAGGATAGAGAAAACCTTTGGGACTTCTTTCTGGCCGATGATTTCCCGCAACCCCACATTGGCCACGTTGTGGGTGGGGATCATGATAATCATGTCATTGTCGAGGATTCGCATCACATAAAAATCCTGACAGCACCCCGAAATTTCCTGGCTCTCAATTCTTTCGATTCTCCCAACACCATGAGCCGGATAAACGGCCAAGTCACCTACGCTGAACATCTAAGCCCCCAATCTAGTGCCCATTCACTAACGGCTCGTTTACGCACAGGCACAATTTTAAAACAAAATTCCATCTTACGCCAAATTTCGTACACCCCGCGCTCTTACGGGCTGCACCTTAAGGGGAGGATTGAACCGGGAAGCAAAATTCCCGGTCCGCTCCTCGCCATTCTTCTTGCTGCTAGAACCTCAGAAAATACCCGATCGCGGGCAACATCGGTGCAATAACCAGGGAAACCACGGACATGAGTTTGATGAGGATGTTCATGGCCGGTCCCGAGGTATCCTTAAAAGGATCACCCACGGTGTCGCCTACAACGGCGGCCTTGTGGTTGTCGGACCCTTTTCCACCTAGATTTCCTTCTTCAATATACTTCTTCGCATTGTCCCAGGCACCGCCGCCGTTTGACATAAAAAGCGCCAGGAAAACGCCCATGATGGTGGCACCGAGCAGCATGCCTCCCAGGGTCTCTTTTCCCAGGAGAAAACCAACCGCCACGGGGGTCAGCACTGCCACCAGGCCCGGGGTAACCATTTCCTTCAAAGCAGAGGTGGTGGCGATGGAGACACAGGTCTTGGAGTCAGGTTTGGCCCCTTCTTTTCCTTCCAGGAGTCCGGGAATTTCCCTGAACTGCCGCCTGATCTCCTCCACAATGGCGAACGCGGCCTTGCCCACGGAAGTCATGGTCAGGGCGGCACAGATCATGGGAACAATCCCGCCGATAAAGGCACCGATGACGACCATCGGGTTCCGAATATCAATGATCTTCAGACCGGCTGATTGTGAAAATGC
This sequence comes from Deltaproteobacteria bacterium, assembly GCA_003646815.1. GTDB lineage: Bacteria > Desulfobacterota > DSM-4660 > Desulfatiglandales > Desulfatiglandaceae > B46-G9. The sequence continues at coordinate 20,367 of QMLQ01000026.1, forward strand.
CACAAACAGGGCCAGGGCGGTCAGGGCCGCGGAACCGATGGCGAATCCTTTTCCAATGGCCGCCGTCGTGTTTCCAAGAGCGTCAAGGCCGTCGGTAATCTTCCGGGTTTCCGGTCCCAGCCCGGCCATCTCGGAAATACCGCCCGCATTGTCGGCAATGGGGCCGTAGGCGTCAACAGTCATGGTAGCCCCCACCGTAGAGAGCATCCCTACAGCCGAAAGACCAATGCCGTAAATCCCTGCAGTATGATACGCGACGAAAGTCGCCACGCAGATGCCGAGGACGGGCAGGTAGGTGGACTGCATGCCCACGGCAAGGCCCGCAATAATGACCGTCGCGGGACCCGTCTTTGACTGTTCCGCGATCCGCCTGATGGGAGGACCGGAAGTGTAATATTCAGCCAGGAGGCCGATGGCGATGCCGCAGAGCAGGCCCGAGAAGATGGCCCAGAAGGCGCCCATGGGCATTCCCATTCCCTTGGTGATGATAATGGTCAGGATGACAAAAATAACAGCCGCCACGAAGGTGGTGTACCTGAGCGCACCGGCCGGGTTTCCCTTCTGGAACACCTTGATGGAAAAAACGCCCACAAAGGAGCTGAGAAGCCCTGCCATCACCACAAGGATCGGCATGGCCATAAACTTCAGTTTTATTGCCATGGGAGCGAGGCCTTTCAGGACCGGAAACTTGGCAAACAGCTCCGGCGTGACAGCCATGGTCGCGCCAATGGCGATGGTCGCAACCACAGAGCCTACAAAGGACTCAAAGATATCCGCGCCCATCCCCGCGATATCACCCACATTGTCACCCACGTTATCCGCGATGACTCCGGGGTTTCGGGGATCGTCCTCCGGGATTCCTGCTTCCACTTTCCCCACCAGGTCGGCCCCCACATCAGCCGCCTTGGTATAGACACCGCCGGCCACACGGGCAAACAGTGCGATGGAACTGGCACCCATGGCAAATCCGTTGATGTACAGGGCGCTGTCCGGGTTGCCGCCGTAGATCCAGAACCAGAACCCCAGGCCCAGGACGCCGAGGCCTGCCACGGCCAGCCCCATGACGGATCCTGAAAAGTACGAGACATTCAGGGCCCGGGCCTGTCCAAACTTATTGGCAGCTTCAGCTGTCCGCGCATTCCCCCTGGTTGCGGCCGTCATGCCCGAAAAACCCGCCAGCATGGAGCAAAATGCCCCCGTCACAAACGCTATGGCGGTTTTCCACGCGATCCCCCATCCCAGGAGGATAAAAACCACCGCGATAAAGATAAGAAGCGTGGAATATTCCCGCTTCAAGAATGCCATGGCCCCGGAATGGATTGCCTCTTCCAGTTCCTGCATCAATTGATTGCCGTTCGGCTGTTTCTTGACATACCCATAAATCAGCCAGGCGATAATGAGACTCAGTATCCCTATAAAGGGAGCGTAAATAGTTAATCCCTGCATCAGATTCATACCTCCTCATTTCCAAAATTCTGGCAATTAATCCTGTTCATTGCCGATTCAACCCCATCCAATACGAACAATTGACACGCCTGAACCGCCCCTTGAATCACCTGGTCGAGCATTCCTTCCTGGTCCTTGTAAAATGGTGACAGGACAAAATCTTCCACAGGTTCCCCATACCGCGGACGCCCGATTCCGATCTTAACCCGGGCAAACCCCGTTGTCCCGAGATTCCGGACAATGGAGTCCACGCCTTTGTGTCCTCCGGAGCCGATCTTTCTTCCCACTTTGATCCTCCCGAAAGGAAGATCCAGATCATCATGAATGACCAGGATGTGCTCCTGATCAATGTCATAATAATCCCTGCAGGCCCTGACCGCGTTTCCGCTGAGGTTCATGTATGTTTCAGGGCAAACAAGGAAGACCTTTTTCCCCTGGAACACCGCCTGAGCATGTTGTGCCTGGAAACGCCTGCTTGAAAATCGCACACCCAGCGCGTCGCTCCATGCATGGAGCACCGCAAAGCCGACATTGTGGCGGGTACGCGCATATTTCTCTCCAGGATTGCCAAGGCCGACAATCAGAAACACTTCTCGAAAGCCCCCTCACCCCCTTTCTACTCTTCTGTTGATTCCTCGGCACCCGTTTCTTCAGACTCGGCCGAAGCTTCTTCTCCTTCCAACAGTTCCTCTACTTCTTCAACCTCTTCTTCTTTTTCCGCTACGGGAGCTGCAACGACGGCAATGGTCAGGTGCCCGTCTTCCAGTGCCCGCATACCCTCGGGGAGCTCTATATCTTCAATGTGAAGTGCGTCCCCGATATCCATGTGAGAGATGTCCACATCAATCGCGCTGGTCAGCTTGTCCGGAAGGCAGGAAACAGACACTTCCCGCCGGACATTCTCCAGGATGCCCCCGTTGGTCACCCCGATGGGCGTCCCGTTGAGCTGGATTGCCACGTTCACGGTAATTTCCTTGTCCATGGAAATTTCATAGAAATCCGCGTGCAGGTATTTTTCATGCACAGGATCGCTCTGCAGCTCTTTGAGCATGACGCTTCTCCTGTGTTTCTTTCCTTCTGTTTCCACTTCCAGGGCTATAATCACATTTTCACCCGAGACTCCGGTCAGGATGCGCTCCAGATCACTGTAGGGAACCGCCAGTTTCATGGGCTCCACCCCGGGCCCGTAAAAAACGGCCGGGACCTGTCCCTGTTGCCTCAGTTTTCTGGCCGCCCCTTTTCCTGTTTCGTGTCTCGCCCGGGCAGCTAATACCGGTTGTGCCATGTTATTCCTCCAAAACGTAGTGTCTGCTAAAGCAGCAAATTAAAAAAATTCAATCCCCTGTCGCATTATTCGTCATTCAAATCCGAAATTCGAATTTCGGGTTTCGTACTTCGGATTTTTTTCAGTGCTTTTGATTTTTCCATTTTAGTCTTCTACTTTTATCCTATTCGCATGAGTAGCGTTCCTGGTAATTACTGAAATTTTTCACAAAGTCTTCCAAAAAAAAGCCCGTGAACACGGGCCTCCATACCTCTTACACAAAGAGCGTACTCACCGAGTGTGAGTTGTAAATCCTCTTAATGGTCTCCCCGAGGATCTCCGCAACGGACAGGACGGTGATCTTCCCGGAGGCTTCAGCATCCGGTTTCAGGGGGATCGTGTTGGTAACC
>QMLQ01000027.1 GCA_003646815.1 Deltaproteobacteria bacterium
CCAGAGCCATCTGGGTCTACTGTGGAGGTCTACGAAAATGGCACGGAAGTTCCACCTGGTGCGCTTTCCCGCATCAAAGAGGCCTTGCATACAGTTATTCCTACAGGACATCATCTGGATTATTCGATTATGACACATACAACCTCCGCTAACGAAAAACTGTGCATTGTGACCATAGAATCTACAGGATTCGCCCTGTTCAGCAACGGGGATTCTTTTCTCTACGCAATGATTGACAGCCAGGGAAAGGTGCAGTATTTGACGCCTGCTGGTCTGCTTGCAAAGCTGGCGGAGTAACTGAGTCGCTTTATGTGTTATTTGCCATTTGTAAATTGGATAAGGAGCGGGCTTTTTAGCCGATCATGACCCTGGAATCCCCATCAGTATTTGAAAATCTGCTCACCTCGGGCGCCAGGCTGGTAGAGCCAGCGGTCCTGAGACGGATCAAGGTCCTCAATGCCTTCGGTCTGAGTTTCGTGATTTGCGCGCCGTTTCTGGGGTTTTTCTATTTTTACGTGGGTGCGTTTCCCCTGTTTTATGTCTGCATCCTTTCGGGCCTCGCGGGTATCTTTCTGATTTCACTTCTGAGAATTACGAAAAATACAGCTCTTGTGGGCAACCTCGCCGTCCTTGTCCTCTGGGGCACCCTGGCCGCCATTCGCTGGCAAACGGGCGGAGTGGCTGCAGGAGGGCTGATGCTTCTCTCCTGGGTCTGGAACGCCGTGCTGATTCTGCTGGCCATATTCATGACGGGCTACCTGTGGGGGACCATATGGGCCTGCCTGGTTTTTCTTGAAACTGCATTCTCGGTGTTCCTTTTCCGCACGGGTTATCACTTTATTAATCTCCTCCCGGCCGAAGTTTCCCCGGTCTATTCACTGGGATCATACCTCCTGGGGCTGCTGGTGGTGCTCCTTTTTGCGTTTTTGTTTGAAAAAGAAAGCAGTGAGGCGCTGGCCCGTGAAGAGGAAAAGGCGAGGGTTCTCCGGGAGTCAACAAAATACATAGAGGATATCCTGCTGCGTTCACCGGTCCCAACGTTTGTGGTTGACCGGCGGCACCGGGTGGTTCAGTGGAACCGGGCATGCCAGGAGTTGACCGGCATACCGCCTGATACGATTCTTGGGAAAGAAGTCTGTGAAGAGCTTGCTATCAATAATGGAGGGAGCCTGGCGGACAAGATTCTTGAAGACCCGGAATGTTTGACCACCCAGTATGGAGATTCGGTGCTCTCCCAAACAGACAGCGGGGCTTTTTCACTTGAAGCCACCTTGCCCTTTCTGGGAAACGGGGAGAAGGCCATCATGAGCGCGGCTCCTATTGTGGACCAGGACGGCTTTGTGAAAGGGGCTATCCAGACCATCCAATCCACAGTGACCGGTTCCATGAACCGCACGTCGTCCGTGTCGGAACTTATAGAGAACATCGAGTCATCTTACCCGGCATACAAGATTGATCGGAGCGGGAAGATCAAGGAATGGAACAGGGCCTGTGAACAGGTCTTCGGGTACAGTGCTTCCCAGATGGTGGGTAATAATCCGTTGGCTGTTCTCTCTAAACCTTATCGGCCTAATTTCCGGGAGACCATTGTGCGATGTCTGCAGGGAGAAACGGTAGACGGCAAGGAATGGAAGTACTATACAACAGAGGGCGAACCGGTCTATGTCCTGGCAAAGGTGATCCCCGAGTATGACGCTTCAGGTGAAATCAATTCCTGCCTGGTGGTGCACACGAACATCACCGATCTCAAGCTCAGGCTCAAGAGGCTGGAGCGGTTTGCGGTTGACAGCAAAGAAAAGTACAAGAAACTTGTCGATGAATATCAACTGTTGAAGAAGAATATCGCCACGTTTATCAGAAAAAAGGAGGGGTAACCCGCTTTTCTCACGAGCCTTCGGTCATCAGTCAATCACTTCATAGACCATTACAGCATCACGTTTCCCCTTTACTTTCTTGGGGCCCACCGGGCGGATACGGAACCGATTTTTTGCCAGGCGGTATGTTTCCTCACCGATGAGTATCTGGTTTGGTTCCCCAATGGATTCGAGCCTCGAAGCAACATTAACAGGGTCTCCGATTACCGTATAATCCATCCTTTTGGGAGAACCGATGTTTCCCGCCACCACCTTGCCGGTGTTTATCCCGATACGGATGTCGAACCGCTTGTCGTCAGGGGCGCTCGTCATCATCAATTCCTGTTCTTTTCGCATATCAAGGGCAGCCTGGATCGCCCTGACGGCGTCATCATCTTTCTGCATGGGAGCGCCGAATACCGCCATCAGGCCGTCCCCTATGTATTTATCAAGAGTTCCATCATAATGAAAGGTGATATCGGTCATCCTGGAAAAGAAATGATTTAGAAGGATTGTTACTTCCCTGGGGGGCATCCGCTCGGAAAGATTCGTAAATCCAACAATATCCATAAAGAGGACGGTGGCGGTCAGCTCTTTCGGGTCCATGATGCGGTCTTTGGCTTCCTGGTCACCCTTTAATACCATTTCGATCACCTGCGGGGAGTGGAAACGCTCCAGCCGGTTCCGCATCCTCTCTTCTTCTCGAATCTGCTCATTCAATGCGGCCTGCTCTATGACCATGGCCATTTGACTGCCAATGGCTTTCAGAAGTTCAAGGTCATCCTGGTTGAAATGGCTTGTGAGGCGGGTCGTCCCCAGTTCAATAACCCCTATGACCTTGTCTTTGCGCCAGAGAGGCACGCACATGGCCGACTTGATCTGTTGCAGGTAGAGGCTCTTGCCCCCGTCCAGCCTGCTGTCAGCCATGGCATTTGAGGTGAGAAGCGCCACTTTGTCTCGGATGACTTTCCTGATGAGGGTCTTGCTGGCCTTTAATTCTTTTCCCTTTTTGCGGATCTCTTCCCGGTGCTTGACCACCACCGGGATCAGTTCTTCTCCTTCCTGGCCGCCAAGGAGGACAAGGAATCCGTAGTCGGCATCAATGACAATGAAGATCAAATCCATGATTTTTTTGAGGAGTTGGTCAAAATCGTTGATTTGGTTGAGCTGTCTGCTTATCTCGTAGAGAACGAAGAGGACCTTGTTTATCCGGGCAAGGTCGGACATGCTGGTTTGTTCCCCTGCCTTTTCCTCTTTTCCGGGCTGGATCCAACCAGGTGCCTTCCCCATGGATACAAGAAGTTCACGCGACTGCCCGGAGGTCTTTCTGGGGCTGCTTTCGACGATTCTTTGCTCTCCGGTCTCAAAATCGCCGTCCGTGGTCAAAATCAAAGTATCGAATACGCCTGGTCCCGCACTCTTTTTTTCGAGAAAGGTCAAACGTGTCAACCCGATTTGGACCTTGTCTCCGAAATGAAGTGGTTCTGTTTGAATCAGTCTTCCATTGAGCCTGGTTCCATTGTAGCTGCCCAGGTCAACGATGAGATATTCTTGCTTGTTTTTCCTGATTTCTGCGTGATGGCGGGAAACCGTGATGTCTTTCAGGGAAAGGTCGTTGTTCTTGCTCCGTCCCAGGGTGATTTTTTCCCCGGTAAAGGGGTAATCGAATATTATGCCGTCTCCCGTGACCACATGAAGAATAGGCATGACGGGTTACCCTCTTTTCAGTACCAGGGAACGCAGATCTACCATAGCCAGTTCCCCTCCTTGTCCCAGCGGCTGTTCACGGGGAATCCTATCTTGGAAAGAAGGTAATGGAAGAGAAAGACCCTGTTTCCCCTGAAATATCCCAACTCGCGGCAGTGGGGATCGGGTCTGTACCCGTCTTTGAGCGCTTTTTCAAGGGTGGTTGTCTTCGCAGTTTTTCCGGCGACGCAGCTGTAATCGAAATGGATGGAGTGGTACCGTTTATCCTCCAGGGTGATTACCACAACCGCATTCGGGGGGATTTTTTCCTCGACCGTAATGTAGATGCTCAAGAAAAATCCGATTACGAGACATGAGAGGACAATGACAGTGATGATCTGGTATTTCTTTTTCATATACAAGATCCAGGAAATCGGGAAGCTCATCCCTCCAGAAGTGCTCTGACAGCTTCTTCCAAGTGCACCATTATTTACTCGATTGAAACAATAAAGTCAACTTCATTACGACAGGACCATCAGGGATCCCCCTGAGAAGGAGGCCGGCGTGTACGGGCCTTTTTGCCGATGCTCTTCCCCAGGGAACAGAGGCCATAGCTGAAAAGGACACAAAGAAAAAACCAGAAAACGCTTCCCATGAGGATTGGTTCCCCTGCATGAACAGGGACTTTGATGACATATGTCCTGCCGAAGCGTTCCAGCAGTTGGCTCGGCTTGAATGCTTCATTGACATATGCAAGCATGAGAAACAGGGGAAGATATCTGGTGAGGAGACTTTTCATGAATCCTTCAAAAAAATAATCATAATAAACCCTGTTCAACTCGGCCTGGTCAATATTGCGCTTCAGGCGATTTGCTTTCTCCGGGTCATCACAGCGATTTGCTTCCTGCCGGAGATTGTACCAGTACTGGAACTGCTCCTTCAGCATCCTGTATCTCTTTGTATTAAATTTGGCGGAAAAAATTTTTGTCAGGAGAACGGTCACGAAGGCAAGGATAAATATGGCTCCGACCGGCCCCAGGGCGTCAAGCGGCAGGAAGGCGGCATCAAGAAGAAGCCTGATATGGTGAACCAGGGCTTCAATCTTGATCCATAAGCTGTCCAAAAATGATTCCATTTTTTGTGAGAGGGGATGGGGAGGGAAAAAATGCTTCCCTCCCCGAAAAGACTAGATCCAGATCTCAATTTTGAAAAAGCGAAAGAACAGGAAGAATAACGTGATGGCCAGGATCCATTTGAGGGCCCTTTCGCTGAATAGTTTCTGGATGCGGCTGCCGATCATGCCGCCGACGAACCCCCCTATGATGATCGAGATTGCCAGCCAGATATCAGGGAGATATCCATTGATCAAATAACCGATGAAAGACCCGATGCTGCTGAAACAGGTTCCGATGAGTGAAACCGGGACAGCAACATACATGGGAAGCGCTCCGAGTGTCGTCATGCTGGGAACGAGCAGGAACCCGCCGCCGATTCCGAAGGAGCGTGAGACTACACCAATAATCAGGCCAAGAATTCCGAAAAGCAACGGGTTAATGGTGAACTCCTCTCCCCAGAACTTGAAACGGTAGTCGGTAAGCCCTGATTTGACCGGCTCTATTTGGCCCATTTGCGCTGCCCGGCCTTCTGCCTTGGCCTTGGCAACTTCATCATTGAATTTTTTGACCATGGCCTTAATATTCTTGCGTTTTTCCATTACCTTCGGTGTCAGCTCGTAGAGCGTCCTGATTCCCATGAGAACCACCAGAATGGCCAGCCACTCTTTGTAGGTCTTCATGGGCAGGTATTTAGTGGCATATTTCCCGAGCCAGATTGACCCGATAAAAATACCCACGCCGAACGATATGCCGACCGGCCAGGCTACCCTCCTTTCCTTGACCGCATATCGATAGAATGATCCTAACGGAGAGAAGAGAGTCAGCGCCATGTTGGAAGGGCGAAGTACATTCGCTGCATTGATCCCGACTGGTCCGGCGGTCTGGACAACCATCACCTGGAATGCCGCCATGAGCATTCCCCCTGCGGCGCCGATCATTGAGAAATAGGCTCCAACAATAATGGCTCCGATAATAATCCACAGGGGATTCATGTAGCGATGGCCCATGCTCAACCAGAAGCCATTGGCCTTGACGGTGTAAGAACCTGCTTTTGCGCCATTGATATATACATCGAAGGCCGTGCCGGGAGGAGTGTGACGATAGGTCTTGAATGAGGCCTTGAACTTTCCGGTTTCCTTGTCCAGGGAAACGGCCGTATTTTTGTCCCAGTAATTACCGGACTTCCCGTAATCAGTCATCACACTCCTGGCAAAGATGACCACTTTGCCCCGCATGGTTTTTTCTTTGGTGATGGTGTTAATCCCGTAATTTGATTCATGGGTGAATCTGAAAAAGTTCCATTGCTCCTTGCTCGTGAGCGGACCAAGGACGGTTTTTGCGTTCGCATCAATGGCGTCGAATTTATTCAGCTTGAACATCTTTGTCTTGTAGATCCCTTTTATGAAGGAGGGGCCACCGAAACGCTTGTCAACCACTTTCCCGAATTTTTCCGGTTTGGTGGTCAGCAGGTAGTAAAGAACGGGGACGGCGGTGTCGCTCTTGAAGCCCCTTTTCTTGGCCTCCTTTTCAAGTCGCTTTGCCTCATTGACCCCCTTCGTGTCTCTGGGTGCGAATGCGGCCTGAGAAGCAATGGCAAGGTAAAGATCCTGCCCTGGCGAAATGGTCCCTTCCACAGTAACCGTATCTCCCGCCTTGTATTCTTTTGAAGAAAGGGTAACGGAAGCACCGTATCCTGATGAAACGCTGAACAAAAAACAGATCGCAAGAATCACGACACTCAATAACCCAAATTTTCTCCTCATTTTTCCCTCCTTTTGCATTTGAGAAATCATAATTACTTTGGAGATACACCTTTCTTGGCAGCGATTACCCCGCCCAGACTCCCACAACATGATCCGATAGCCAGGAAGATCAGGAGATCCCAAGAGGTAAATGGGCCTTCTCCGTTTGAAAAAAAGAAAAAAACGCTCAAGACGGCATAGAGCAGTAAGGCTGAACCACATCCGGCGCCTGCGGTAAACAGGTACCTGTGCTTTTTTAAACTGTGCCCTTTTTCCAGGACACAATAGCCGCTTGCGGCCGAACTGAGTGCTACAATCCAGGGTATCAGCTTTACAACCCTGCCTGTATCCACGACCATGGAAAGAAAAAATACCAGGAGGACAGCGCCAAATACCTCCACAAAGATATAAGAGATGTTTTTCAAAAACATTTGGGCCGCATTATCATGAGAATCCAAGAAATAAAATTCGCCCCAAATTAGACTATTTATCCCGTTGATTCAAGGGAAATCTTGCGGTCCCCGGATTTGATGGAACAGGTCCTGCGTTCCCCGCCACCGTTTCATATCATATGGACATGACAGGCACGGAGTGCTACAGTGCATCTGTGTGAGTTTAACAAGGGGACAGAGACATTTCCCCTCATCATGGTGGCATGGGTTTCCTCTTCGGCAAAATTACAAAAAGAGAGAAAAAATGGAAAAAATTGTTCCGGTACAGGATCGGGCACTCCTGAAAGAAGCGGTTGATCGGTTTCACCGGGCACGGACGCTGGTACTGGGCGATGTAATGCTGGATCAGTACCTCTGGGGAAAAGTTTCCCGTATCTCTCCTGAGGCGCCGGTGCCGGTCGTTGAAATCCAGCGGGAAACCAAAATGTTGGGGGGTGCGGCGAACGTTATCAACAACATTTTCAGCCTCGGCGCCAGGCCCCTCCTCTGCGGGGTTATTGGAAACGATGGAACGGGGCGGGAAGTGATGGCCGCATTGGAGCAGCAAGGCATTAACACGGCGGGTATCCTTGTGGAAGAGGGAAGGCCCACGAGTATGAAAACTAGGGTTGTGGCCCACAGCCAACAGGTAGTTCGGGTTGACCGGGAAAGCAGGAATGAGATTGGGCGGGAAATGGTGGAAAAGATCCTCGCATTCGTGGACGGAAACGCGCAGGACTTGGATGTCATTATTGTGTCCGACTACGGAAAAGGGGTAGTGTCCCCTGATATTGTAGAGGGTCTGCGCCGTTTGAAAAAATCCTGGGGCGGGGTCATTGCAGTGGATCCGAAAGTCGGGAGTTTCCCCCTTTACCGCGGGGTTGACGTTATCACCCCGAACCATCACGAAGCAGGAGCATATTGCGGTTTGGAGATCAATGACCGGGAAGGATTGATTGCTGCAGGAGAGAAAATACTGGGGAACCTCGGATGCGGGGCTGTCCTGATCACGCAGGGAGAGCAGGGAATGACCCTGTTTGAGCGTGGGGGCAAGGTTCAGCATATCCGCACAGCCGCCAAGAAGGTGTATGATGTTACCGGGGCTGGTGATACGGTGATTGCAACATTTTGCCTGGGATTGGCATCAGGCCTCAGCATGGTGGAAGCCGCAGTGGTTTCAAACCTCGCTGCCGGGATCGTTGTGGGGGAGGTGGGAACTTCTACCGTGAACGTGGTAGATCTGAAAAATGCCATTGGCAATATGCGGCTGGAAGGATAATAGATAAAGAGAAAATGGTTACCCCGGGTGAGATCGGAGGAGGAAATGAGCCATCCATGTGAGCCGGATCCGGTGAAATTTATCGTCAGCCTCTTTTCCGCGGAAAAGGAGCTTGTGGACCGGGTGATCGAGGAACTTTCAGGAATATTCGGCCCCACAGATTGGATTAGCAAGGAATGTTATTTTGATCGCACCAGGTACTATGAAAAGGAGATGGGATGGCCGCTTCATCGTCGCTTTGTCTCCTTTGAACAACTGATCGTCCCAGAGAATATGGTTTCGGCGAAACTGCAGACGAACAGTATTGAACAGCGGTATCTTCGCGAAGGACAAAGAAGGATCAATATTGATCCGGGATATGTTTCCCCGGAGCGGCTGGTTCTGGCAACCGGGAAAAACTACATACACAGGATTTATCTTTCAAAGGGGATTTACGCTGATCTCACCCTCGTTTTCAGTAAAGGGCATTTTGAACCGCTGAAGTGGACGTACAGGGACTATGCGGACCCTGAAGTGAGAGCGTATTTTGAAACCGTGAGAGAGAGATACATGAAACAGCGAAAGGAGGCAATGGAACGTGGTAAAGAGCATGACCGCTTACGGCAGGGCGGAGCATAATATTGAGAACATGGTGCTCCTCGCTGAAATTCGTTCCGTGAATCATCGTTATCGTGATGTTGTCCTTCGTATCCCGAGAAATTATCAGCCGCTGGAAGAGGACCTGAAACGTTTTATTGCGGAACGGGTGAGGAGGGGACGAGTCGAAGTCTCCCTGCAGATAGAGGGAAATGGTGATGTGCCTCCCTCGGAACTTCAACTCAATGGTCCCCTCGTGAAATCCTACCTGAATATTTTCGAACAACTGAAACAAGAATTTGGAATAGATGCACGGATCAGCGGCGAGCTCCTCTGCCAATTCAAAGACATCATTGTTGCCAAACCGGAAGCGGTGGATATTGAAAAGGTAAAGCCGGGATTCTATGAAGTCCTGCGGAAAGCCCTGGATTCCTATGATCTTATGCGCGTCAGGGAAGGAGAGGCCCTGGAAAACGATTTCAGAGAACGTCTGCGCATAATCCGGGACTTCGCAGAAGAGATAGCGGCCCGTGCTCCGGAAGCAATGAATCGGCGTGCCGCGAAATTGAGAGAAAAAATCGCGTCAATGGTGGGAGATCTTAACGTAGATGAAGCAAGACTGGCCCAAGAGGTGGCTATCCTTGCTGACAAAGCGGATATTACGGAAGAGCTGGTGCGGCTGAATAGCCACTGCAATCAATTTGAAGAATTCCTTTCAAAGGATGATGCCCTTGGAAGGAGACTTGATTTTCTTCTGCAGGAGATCAACAGGGAGGTCAATACCCTGAGCGTCAAGGCCTCCGAGGCCTCCATTTCCAGCATTGTAGTTGAGATGAAAGCGGAACTGGAGAAAATACGGGAACAGATCCAAAACGTGGAATGAAAGGAGACGCATGTATGACTGCGCAATTGGTGAATATCGGCTTTGGAAATTCGGTGGTTTCAAGGAGAGTCATAGCCATCATTTCTCCCAATGCAGCGCCCATAAAACGGCTGCGGGACGAAGCGAGAGAGGACAGGAGGCTGATTGATGCAACTCAGGGGAGGCGGACACGTTCCGTGATTATTACGGACAGCAATCATGTTATCCTTTCGGCTATCCAGTCGGAGACCATCGCCCAGCGATTCAGCCCGAGCTGTAATCTTCGGGAGGAAGACTTGAAAGAGGATCAATGAAGGGGCAGCTTTTCGTCATATCAGCACCGTCAGGAACCGGAAAATCAACAGTCCTGGGGGAAGTTCGTGCAAGGCTCACCGGCCTGGGATACTCTGTCTCCCATACCACCAGGAGGCCTCGCCCTGGAGAACAGGAGGGCAGGGACTACTTTTTTGTGGACAAGGAAACCTTCAAGAGAATGGCAGAGGAAGGTTCATTTGTGGAATGGGCCAGGGTGTACGGAGACTACTACGGAACCTCTTTTTTTTCGCTCGAGGGACAACTCGATTCCGGCGTGGATGTTCTCTTGGACCTGGATGTGCAGGGGGCGCGGTCCATAAAGGAGCATTTTAAGGAGAGCGTCCTTATTTTTCTGGTTCCTCCGTCACTGGAAGTCCTGGAGGACCGGTTGAGGAATCGGGGGACCGATGGACAAGAGGTGATCGAAACACGACTCAAAAAGGCAAGAAAAGAGATTGCAGAATTCAACCGGTATCACTATGTGATCATAAACGACGAGCTTGAACAGGCCGTGGAAGAGGTACAGGCCATCATCCTGTCCGAGCGCTCCAGGACAGGACGGAGAGCGCCGATTGTCAAGGAGCTCTTTGGACTATGACTTACGCAATCCCTGGGTTTCATGCAATCCGGGAGGCCCTGACACATGCCCATTCCCCCATCAGGGAGGTGTGGCTTGCGCAAGAGAAAAGATCCGCGCGGATAAGAGAGATCCTGGTGATGGCAAAAGAGCGGAATATCCCCGTGCATTTTGTCAGGGTTACGGAACTTAAAAAACACTTTCCGGGAATGGTTCATCAGGGAATGGTGGCCGTGTCAGATCGTTTTTCCTATTGCAGCCTCACGGAAATAGCGCAGAAAGCTGGGAGGAGCCCGGGCTCCGGTCTGATCCTTGCCGCCGATCATATTACGGATGAGGGGAACCTGGGAGCACTTGTTCGCGCCGGGGCGTTTTTCGGAGCGGACGGGCTGGTGATTCCCAAGGACCGTTCAGCCCAGGTTGGCTCCGCCGTAATCAAGCGGTCCTCCGGCGCTGCAGGAATTCTGCCCATATGCAGGGTTGTAAACCTGCGCCGGGCCCTTGACTCATTAGGTGAGAAAGGTTTTTGGATTATTGGGGCCGCGGGTGAGAGCCCCCTGTCCATCTACTCGTTTGACTGGAAACGGGCCCTTGTCCTTGTGCTGGGAAACGAAGAACGGGGATTGAGCCGTTCTGTCAGAAAGGGCTGCCACGAAGTGGTGAGCATTCCCCGGTGTGGCTCCATGGAATCTCTGAATATTTCCATGGCAGCAGGCGTTATCCTGGGTGAAATACGCCGGCAGCAGAACCAGGAAGGAAGCCCATAAACATTTTTGGTGGTCAAATTACGTTTCACCGGCCGGGATTGTGCCGCATAGGGGAGCGGTTTCAAGGGAATGTGGCGAGTGCCCCGGTTGCTTTCAGCGCCCCAATAACTTCGCAGACCGGGAGCCCCACGACATTGGTGTAGGACCCCATGATATCCGTGATCATGAAGGCACCAATGCCCTGTATGGCATAAGCACCGGCCTTGCCGAACGGTTCTCCTGTCGCGATATACCCATATATTTCCTCCGAGGACAGCTCCTTAACTCGTACCAGTGTGCTGACCGCCCGGCAAAAGACTTCCGTACCTTCCGGATCAAGGAGAGAGATGCCGGTGATGACCCGGTGTTCCCTGCCGCTCAAAATGGTTAACATTCGTCTGGCATCCGCCGTGTCGTCGGGCTTCCCAAGGGCCATTTGATCGACCACGACCATCGTGTCAGCACCAAGCGTCCAGCCTTCGACCCCGGTGGCAGCCACCCATGCCGCCTTCTCCCGAGCAAGGAAACAGACGGCCTCCACGGGATCCCCTGAGACGCCTTCTTCGCAAATTCGGCTGTGAACCGCCCGGAACGGCAGGCCCACCTGTCGGAGGAGTTCCTTTCGACGGGGTGATGCGGACGCCAAAATGAGTGGTTTTGATTTGCTGATCAAGAAAAAACCCATAGTGCTCTGTCAAAATACTGACGATGCCTGTCCACGCTGTTCGAGGACCCCTAACCCGGATTCCTCACGGATCATAAACTTGTTGCATATTCTCTGAATTTTTTCAAGAATAGCAGGCCATGTGGGCCTGGAAATGGGAAAAACCTTGGTTTCTCTCAGGCTAAAGGTCCCTGCCGGACCTTGGGTGGGGATGGAACGATCTTTGCAGAAGCCAATGGCGAGCATGGAGGGTTTCAACCCGGGATATGGATAATCCGGAAAAGCTTGACGAACAAATCTCAGGTGAACTATTTTGTGCCCATCTGGAGTACAAATATGCTCAAGGCGGGCCTATGAAGACAGAGAGAATGCGTTGAACCATGGCAACATTTTTTGGAAAGGTGAATCGTACGGAGCCGGCGGAAAGGGTACTCGAGCATCAGCTCCAATTCCAGAAAAAACTCAACTCAATCACCAATAAAATCCATTCTGCAAAGGACACCAACGACATCCTGATGAACCTCCAGGAGGAAATCCTGGGGCTCTTTGATGCAGACAGGATCACTATCTATGTGGTGGACGGCATCCGGAAACAGATTGTCTCCCGCTTCAAGACCGGGAGCGAAACCAACGAGATTCGTGTGCCCATTGCAAACGGAAGCGTTGCCGGGCATTGCGCTGCCACCGGGAGGGTAGTCAATGTGCATAACGCCTATGACGCCCGGGAGCTCGCAAGCATCCATCCGCAACTGGGCTTTGATAAGAGTTGGGATGTGAAGACCGGGTATCGGACAACGCAGGTCCTGGCCGCGCCCATCATGTATAACAAGTATCTCCTGGGCGTCATACAGCTGATCAACAAGAAAACAGGCGAGGCGTTCACAGATGAAGATTGTTCTTCGGCCCTGGATATTGCAAGGGTCCTTGGTATTGCGTTTTTCAACAACCAGAGAGCAGTACAGAAGACAAAAACCACCCGATTTGATTACCTGATCACGAGCAATATCATCAGCGGCAGGGACTTGACCGAAGCGATGTCAAGGGCTAGAAAAACCAAAAAATCGGTCGAATCGGTTTTGATGAGCGATTTTCACGTGTCCAAGGAGGACATCGGGAAATCACTGTCGAACTTTTACAAGACTCGTTTTATCCCTTACGATGAGCGCATGGTCATTCCCGGGACGCTCCTGAAAGGCCTCAGGATAAACTACTTAAAGAGCAATGTGTTCGTGCCGGTTGAGGAATCAGACCATCATGTGGTCGTGGCCATGGAAGATCCCAACTATCTGCCCGCCAGGGACGCGGTCAAACGGATTATCCCCGGAAGAAAATTCGAATACTGTGTCTCGCTCCGGGAAGATATCTTCAGGATGATTGATCTGTTCTTTGACGTGGACCGGACGGAGATGCTCAGTGGATCAGGCAGCATTGAAGATATCCTTGGCCAACTCGAGGGATCAGAGGAGTATTACGACGAGGACACAGATGGTGTCAGTGAAGAAGACAGCGCCATTGTCCAGCTCGTGAACAAGATGATCGTTGATGCCTACAACCGGGGTGCTTCAGACATTCATATTGAACCACGACAGGGCAGGACAAACGCCGTAATTCGTTTCAGGATTGATGGTGCATGCCAAATTTACCAGACCATTCCCTTCACCTATAAGAAAGCCATAGTTTCCAGGATCAAAATCATGTCCGACCTGGACATTGCCGAAAAACGTCTTCCCCAGGACGGAAAGATCAAGTTCAGGCGGTTCGCCCCCCTCGATATTGAACTTCGTGTGGCAACCATACCAACGACAGGAAAAAACGAGGATGTGGTCATGCGGCTCCTGGCCACGGGTGAACCCATTCCCCTGGATAAGATGGGAATGAGTGAAAGAAACTACCAGTCATTTATAGATATCGTTACCAAACCCTACGGTATTGTCCTGGTGGTCGGCCCTACAGGGAGCGGAAAAACAACCACCCTCCACGCGGCCCTTGCCTATATCAACAAACCGGAGACCAAGATCTGGACGGCCGAGGATCCCGTGGAGATCACCCAGGACGGCCTCCGACAGGTCCAGGTAATGCCAAAGATCGGGTTTGATTTTGCCACTGCCATGCGGGCATTCCTGCGGGCGGACCCAGACGTGATCATGGTGGGGGAGATGCGGGATCATGAAACGGTTTCCACGGGGATCGAGGCCTCTTTAACCGGGCACCTTGTCCTCAGTACCCTGCACACAAACAGCGCCCCCGAAACCATCACCAGGCTCCTGGACATGGGGATGGATCCGTTTAACTTTGCCGATGCCCTCCTTGGCGTCCTCGCCCAGCGGCTGGTCAGGACACTCTGCCCGGACTGCAAGGAGAAATACCACCCCACTCAAAAGGAATTCGATGCCCTGGCGCATGCCTACGAGGGAAATTTTGATGCCCTGGGTTTCAAGTACAATGACGATTTTGTCCTTTACCGGGCCAATGGGTGTCCAAAATGCGGAAATACGGGATATCGCGGCAGGACCGGCATCCATGAACTTCTGGTGGTGAGCGATGAAATGAAGGACCTTATCCAGACCCGCGCCAGGATGGAGGAACTCAGGCCCCAGGCTATCAAGGACGGCATGAGCACCCTCATGCAGGACGGCATCAGAAAGGTATGTCTCGGTCTCACGGACCTGATCCAGGTTCGCAAGGTCTGCATCAGATAGGATTTATTAAGGGAAGAGGCCGGGTTTCATGAGCCCCGCGCTTTCCTCGAAGTGAAACATGATGTTCATATTTTGAACAGCACTTCCTGCCTGCCCCTTGACAAGATTGTCAATATGACTGACGACCACCAGCTTTCCTGTCCTGTCATCCATATTCACGGAGAGATTACAGAAATTGCTTCCTCGCACATTTGCGGTACCCTGAGGAACATCCGGTCCAAAGACCCTGACGAAGACATCATCACCATAGAAAGAACGGTAGGCATCAACGATTTTGGGAAGGGAGATTCCGGGGTTGAGCTGCGCATAGATGGTGGTAAGAATTCCCCTGCATACGGGAACCACATGGGGAGTGAATGTCATGATCACGTCTTCCCCTGCCAGAAGGCTGAGTTCCCTTTCCACCTCAAACACATGCTGATGGCCTGAGATCTTATAGGCATTCATGTTGTCATACCGCGCAGGATAGTGAAACCCGGGCGCCGGCTTTTTCCCCGCCCCGGAAACACCGGTTTTTGCATCACAGACAATAGAGGTAATTTCAATAAGCTTCTCTTTTGCGGCAGGGGCAAGCCCGAGAATACAGCTTACCGCAAAGCAGCCGGGGTTCCCCACCAGGCTGGTGTTCTGAATTTCGTTTCGATGCAGTTCTGCAAGCCCGTAGACGGAAAGGGGCAGAAGCTCCGGTGCGGCATGTGCCTGCTGCCGCCCTATTCGAGCAGCATAGGCCTCGTAGGAATGAGCATCATTGAAACGAAAATCACCGCTGTAGTCGACCACCTTTACTCCCTTTTCCAGCCACCCGCCTGCCTCTTGCTGTCCGACACCGTCGGGTGTGGCAAAAAACACCGCATCAAGGTCATCCGGAACAGCAGGATCATCGGGGTCCATCAGGGGCAGGTCACAAAACCCCTTGAGGTGAGGGTAGAGGTCACTGATTGAGCGGCCTATGTCCTGTTTATCCAGCAGAACCGCGATTTCTGCATGGGGGTGGGCATAGAGCAGTTCAATCGCACCACAGCCTCCATACCCGCCCGCTCCAATAATACCGATTTTTATTTTGTCCATATGATCCTCACAAAATATATTGAGGCTTTTCATCCTGTCATGGTATCATATATTGAATCGGAAATGAGCAATATCACCATCCTGGATAATATATTCCTTCCCTTCCAGCCGTACCTGGCCTGCCTTCTTGGCCTCTTGAAAGCCCCCGTATTTTTTCAGGTCCTCGAAGGATACTACCTCGGCCCGAATAAACCCTTTTTGGATGTCACTATGAACGGAACCTGCCGCTTCCAGTGCAGGGGTCCCGGCACGAATGGGCCAGGCCTTGACCTCATCAGCGCCCACTGTGAAAAAAGAGATCAGGTTAAGGAGGCTGTAGGATCGCCTGATAACACGATCTAGGGCCGATTCGGTTACATGATATGCCTCAATGAATTCCTCAGCTTCCTCCGGCGCCATGGCAGCAATATCCTGTTCAAGGCGCCCGCGTACCACGAGGAGATCGACGTTTTCGGGGCGCTTGTTCCAGACCGGCAATGCTTCATCTTCATCTTCGTTATTCAGGATTACCAGGGCGGGTTTCCCGGAAAGAAAGGTGAAGCCCCTGAGGAGTTGGTGTGAGGCCAGGTCCTCATTACTGCGGATGGGATTCCCTTCTTCCAGTGTTTTTTTGCAGGAGAGGAGAAGATTGTACTCTTCGGCCTGCTCTTTCTTGCCCCTTTTTCTGTCTCGTTCAATGCGCTCGATTCTGTTTTCAGTGACCACCAGGTCCGCAAGGATCATCTCCTCTTCAAGAGTCCAATAGTCTTTCTCAGGATCAGGATGAGAGTCGGCCGGCAAGGCGAAATTTCGTAAGACGAGCAGAAGAGCATCACATGGCCGGACCTGGTTCCAGATGCTCGCACGGGATTTGTCCACGGGGGTGTTGTGGATCTCAGACGGCAGGAGGTACTCCACCCGGGCAAATGTCGTTTTCTTGGGGTGGTAGATGGTTGACAGGAACTCGACACGCTCGTCAAGGACCATCACGGTTGCCATTTTCGTGTCCTTTCGGGAAGGGAAGTCATCGGCGCCGGCACCCCTCGCGCCCGTGAGGGCGCTGAAAATGGTCTTTTTTCCGCATTGGGGAAGTCCCACAATCCCCAGTTTCATAAGACGTCATCCTCCTCTAATTCGTGTCTCCGCAGGATCGAGCATCACAGTGTCCCTTTCCTTTTTCGAAGAAGGAGATACAGGGCTCCTGTACCACCATCGTAGGGTTTGGCAGTTGAAAAAGCAAGGACTATCTTCCTGGCAGGGCCGCGTGTAAGCCAGTATGGCAAACGTTCTTTCAGGACGGGGATGTGATTTTCAGAGTTGTGCCCCCGCCCGTGAACCACGAGTACACATCGGAACCCTGTACGATAACTTTCCAGGATGAAGTCAGTCACTTTTTCCTGGGCTTCCTGCCTGGTGAGTCCGTGAAGGTCTATGTAATTCTGGAGGGGAAACTCCCCCCGTTTCAACCGGCGCATTAATTTGGGAGCAAAACCCGGCACAGCGCCTTCTATGTATTCATCGGAAAACGTGATATCGAGTTCGGCTGATCCGCTCACCAGGTCGGTCAGCCGGGCCATGGTTTCGAGTTCGTCGTCAGGGGCGGGATGTGCAGGTTTGGTGTCCGCATCGGGGAGAGGAACAAATCGATTGGATTCATCGCTAAGGGGGCGAACATCAGCCATTGCTTCACGGAAAAATTGTTGATCGTCTTCCCCGAGAGCAGTTCTCCCCATGGGACGACGGTCCTTTTTCGGTGGACCTTGAGTAGCCTTCCGGGATAGGTCAACTTTCACACTCAAGGCAGGGTTGAAAACTCCTTCCCTGGGTTTGGGCTTTGGATCTTTATTCTTTTTTCGCTTTTTTCTTCGTGCCATAGGTGGCTGCCCCGGTATACGGCCTGAAACAGTGATTTATGAATGTTTTACGAAGTCGTCAATGTTTAGGTTGAAAATTTGGGTTCAGTGGCATAAGATCGTCACAACATTCCGGGATTACCGGACAGGATAAATTTATTTTAAGATGAAGGGTGAGAAATGGCAAGGATAGATGATTACCGGACAGCCGTTGAACTGGGAAAGAAGGAGCTGGAGGGGAAGAATCCTAAACGAATCGCTGATCAATGCGGGGCGACTTTCGGGGTGACTGTTGACGGGAGCCCTGAACTGCTATTGAGTTTTCTGAACAGGGAGGTCCTCATCTCTGGGCCGAACTGGGATGTTTCCTTCAAAAATACGGGGGAGGAGGTTCCCATTCAGCAGCAGGTCCTCATATTCCATTACTTGAACGGGGCAAACGGTACGAGGGTAGTGGGAGAATGGATAGCATACCAGGAGGTGCCGGACGGGAAATTCTATCTTGACGCCTTCCTGAGACGGGCGAAGAACCCTTTGGTCCAAGCTTTTGGAAGTCATCCCGAGAGGCTCCTTCCCGTTACGCAGGAGGTATACGGGGCCAAAGCCTTCGGCGAGGGGGATCATTCAGTCGTGGTACAGGCGTTTCCCCTGGTCCCGGTGGTGCTGATTCTCTGGGAAGGAGATGATGAGTTTCCTCCGGAAGGGAATCTCCTTTTTGACCGGAGCATATGTGATATCCTCTCTGCGGAGGACATCGCCTGGCTGGCAGGGATGATCATTTATCCCATCATGGGGATGGCCGGTTAAGCACCAAAGTGAGGGTCATGGACGGACTTTTTACGATTCCATCGAGATTGGTGACGGGTACAAGGATAGAAGGAGGAAGCCGTTATGGCATCAATAGAACCAAAAGTGGCAGTTTTAATGGGGAGTGCATCAGATGCTGTCTCTATGCAGGGCTGCCGGGATTTGCTCGAAAATCTGGAGATTCCCTACGAGATAAAAGTCCTTTCCGCCCACAGGACTCCCGATCAGACCCGGGAGTATGTGGTGTCAGCCGCCGCAAAAGGGATAGAGGTCATTATTGCCGCGGCGGGCTGGGCGGCCCATCTGGCAGGGGTGGCAGCCGCGTACACCACACTCCCCGTCATAGGAATTCCCATCGACTCATCACCGCTGAAGGGCATGGACGCCCTGCTGGCCACGGTCCAGATGCCCCCGGGAATCCCGGTGGCAACCATGGCTGTGGGCAGTGGCGGTGCAAAGAATGCGGCCATATTTGCAGCTGAAATCCTCGCCTTAAAGTACCCGTCAATCGCTCAAAAAGTGACCGATTACCGAGAAGGCATGACCCGGGAGACCCTTCAAAAGGCGCGGAATTTTGAAACCGGGAAATAGGAGAGCATGGGGTGCGCGGAGGTGATTCAAGGAGAAATACCGCCGCAAAGAAAGTGGGCCGGATAAATCCTGGAGACAAACAAATCCAGGAGGCAGCCCGGATCATCAGGCAGGGCGGAATAGTGGCGTATCCAACGGAATCATTCTACGGGTTGGGAGTGGATCCGACCATGGAAGACGGGGTGGAGCGCCTCTTTCGCGTCAAGGGACGGAAGAAGGATCAGCCCATTTTGCTCCTGGTCGCATCCACCGGGGTGCTCAGCCGCCTGGTGAAAAACATAACGCCAGAGGCACACCGGCTCATGGATGGGCTCTGGCCGGGAGGACTTACCCTGGTTCTTGCTGCATCCGAGCGAATCCCACCGGCAATAACAGCCGGGACCGGAAAGGTGGGCATCCGCATTTCGAGCCATCCGGCTGCTGCGTTGCTGGTCCAGGCAGCGGGCGGGATTATCACGGGCACCAGTGCAAATCTCTCCGGCAGGCCGCCGTGCCGTTTCGCAGAAGAGGTGTTTCAGCAACTGGGAAGCAGGGTGGATATGATTCTTGATGGCGGTGTTACCCCGGGAAAAAACGCTTCCACGGTTTTGGACGTTTCCGAAAATCCACCGCGGATCCTGCGTGAGGGAATGGTCTCACGGAAAGAGATTGAAAATTACGTAGACCTCGCGTGAAAAAATTAATGAGCAGGTACGGGGGCCCTAAACAGGGAAGTTGATTCCTTTTCAGGAGAGTGTCTCAGCAGACAGACACCGCATCAGGAAACTGGTTGAGTTTTTTGACACCGTCTGATGTTACCACAAAAACGTTTTCGATGCCTACCACCCCTTCACCAGGAAAAATGATTTTGGGTTCCAGGGCAAAGATCATGCCTTCCTGGAGGACCGTGGCGCTCTTACGTCCGATGATGGGCCATTCATCCAGTTCGAGACCGATTCCGTGGGCTACAAAGGGAACAGGATCTGGATATCCCATGAATCCATTTTCCAGCCCGTGTCCTCTTACCACGTCCAGTGCCTTTGCGTAGAGATCAGCCGCCCGAATGCCGGGCCGTCCGTATCGGATGATCGCGTCCTGGACGTCAATCATCACCTGGTGAGCGCGAATGAGATGCTCCGGGAGTTTTCCAATGGAAAAGGTGCGTGCCTGGTCGGAGACATATCCGTCGACACTGGAAGTGTAGTCCACGATTACCGGCTCGTGGGGAATGATCCTGCCAAACCCTGCCCCCTGCGAATAAAAGGGCCCCATTCCCGTTCCGCCGGTGGGGCCGGGGGAGGCGCTGGGGACCGCCGCGTTTTTTCCTGCCAGCACGTGTCCGTAAAAACATTCCATATTGAAAGTCCTTGTCCTCACAATGCCCGGATGGCCCAAGTTTCGGTAGAAGGCCTCCAGCTGGAGGGCAAGATCAGTTTCCGTTTTCGCCTGTTTGAGAATCAAGGGAACCTGCTCGAACATGCGGTCTCCCATTTTCGCCGCCCTGCTGATTGCAGAGATTTCATATGGGGATTTGATCATCCGGAGACCTCTGATGATCGTGGAAATATCTCCCATTTCAGTCTCCGGGAAGAGACCCCGATAGGTGCGGTACTGGTTGACTGGCAGGACATCCATTTCCAGGCCCATACGACGGGGCAAAAAACCGCTGTTTTTTTCTATGAGGCGAGGGAGATCTGAAAATCCGGGAAGCTCGATGATATTGTCGAGTGCGGCATCAGTTTTTGCCCGCTCAATACTTTTTCGGACCATAAGGAGAGCGGGGCCTTTGGCGGGAATCCAGAGATGGGCAGCCTGGTCTGTGCCGGAAAGGTAATATACGTCGACCTTTTGTACAAAAATGGCCCCGTCAAAGGCATGCTCTCTGAGCATTTCCTGGAGCCGTTCAACGCGGTCCATAATTTCATTGCGCAGTACGTTGGTTGTCACCCCATTTCTCCTGTCTTGAATAAATGCATTTCTTACGGCCGCTTTTTTTTGGCATCGTTTTTGTCAATATGACTCGTATACCAGTCAATCTGGCGGCATATGCCTCGGATGATTCGCACTTCTCTCGCGCGAAGGGGAAGGCGTGAGAAGTATCTCCGGATATTGAGCATCCAATGCTCCGGATTTTCAGGGAGGAGAAAACCTATTTTCATAAGTACCTGCTGCATATGATTGTACATCCCTTCAAGTTCGAAACTGTTCGCAAGCCTCGGTACGGGCTTCAACTGTTCTCCGGTTGATGCAATGGAGATTTCATAGCAGAGGATCATGACGGCGTGAGCGAGGTTGAGCGAAGAAAATCCGGCCGTAGGGATATTTACGATTGTGTGACAGTGATGCAGCTCTTTGTTGGAAAGGCCGCGGTCTTCAGGGCCGAAAACAAGGCCCACCTCGTTTTCCTGTGAAATGGAAATGAGGTCCCTGGCGAGGAGGCGCGGGGTGGTGAGCGCGGGCCGCAGGGACCCGAGCCGGGCGGTTGAGCCCGCCAGGTAATGAAACGGAGCGATTGCTGTTTCGAGGTCGTCAAAAACTTCCAGTGTTTCAACCACGTCCCAGGACGAGCCGGTTGCTGTTTTCAAGATCCTGGAGAGGTCACAGTTTTTCGGGCGAACAAGGATAAGCCGCTCAAGGCCCATATTGGCCATGGCCCTGGCAGCCGAGCCAATGTTTTCGGGTATCTGAGGTTCAACAAGGATGATTCCAATATTGGAAAGGATCGTTTTAGTATTCATGAGTATTCATGAGAGCAATATTTGACGGTTATTCGCCTGAATCCATTGGATCCGGCGGAGTCTGAAGAATTTTGAGGATGTCTGCCATGAGTGCTTCGCTGTCAAAAGAGAATGAAACAGTGCCTTCCCTGACCTCAAAGGTGATGAGGTTGCACCGGTACTCCTCTACCACTGAGTCCAGGGTTTTTTTGAAGCGAACGGCGTCCGGATGGCTTGCACTGTTTACGTTTTCCGGAAAGAGATCTACTTCAATGACGCCGGATGGAATAGTCATGAGCTGTTCCCCTTGTTTTCGTGTGCAAAAGCGAACCGGAAAGTAGAGGTCGGTCAAAAAATAGTGCGGCGAAAAAGCCAGCGTTCAGAATCCGGTTCCACTGTAATGGCATGATTGCTCCACGTCGGTCAGTATAAGGTTTCCAACGGGAATTGCAAGCCGTTCTGAGGATATTTTAGGCAGCGTCATCCCCGAATGTCTCCTGGAGGGCTTCCCTATTTTCCACAGCCTGGGCCCTGAAACCGGATGTCTTGCATAAGATTTTTTTCCGGCAGCAAACCCATCCCGGTCGGACCTGTTGGCGATGCACGCCTTCTCTGATAAGAGAAATGCGGGTTAGTTAAAGAACACGGATGCTGGTGCCGATTTTTTGACGCACAGACAACAGGCGGCTGCCAATCCCAAGGTGCTTCCGCCAGGTCTGGGCCGGTGAGAAAGGCCTCCCCTCATCAAAAGGCAGTGAGGTCAGTCTCCCCAGGCCAAGGAGGCATCTGCCTCCAAAGCAAAAGGGCCCTGCGGTATCTCATTAAAGTGTGTCAGGGATTTTTTCGGGTCTCTTTTTTCAGGTTTGTGGTGAAAGTTGGAACAATGTATGCATAAACAGAAGGAGTACCATATCAAGGCTCCGCGGATCCAGTGCAGATGTCGGGGCCGGTTTTTGGAAATCAAGTGAGGGTTCAGAGAACCGTTCATTGAAAGAATAGTTTATGGTTGAACGGGGCGGGAGGCTATGTGTTATAATATGCCTGCCTCATGGCAAAAAATGATTAGGAGGAGTGTATGGCACAAATAGACGCCTTTTTCAAGCTAATGCATGACCAGGGGGCATCGGACCTCCATCTGGTGGCGGGACAGCAACCTGTCCTGCGCATTGATGGAGAGTTGGAGAGAG
>QMLQ01000028.1 GCA_003646815.1 Deltaproteobacteria bacterium
CGGAGAGATCAACGGCGGACGAATCAATAAAGTCCATGGGAAGTGCCACCAGACCAAGCTTTGCCAGATTCTGTCCCAACCGCAGGTTCAACCTTTCGTCATAGAGATTGTAAGGCCGACCCGTCACCAGCAGCACAGGCTCAAAGGCATTCACTTCCTGGAGAATCTCCAATCCCTTCCGGATAAGTTCTTTTTTGAACTGATCCTGTCTTTCGAGTGCATGATAAACAGCCTTTCTCACCTCCGCCTTGCCCTTCCGTAACTTCGGCCCTATCTGTTCCCAGATCTCCAGGCCCAGGGTTTCCGGATCGTATTTGAAATGGACCACTGGGGTCAACGTCCTGTCCGGGTCAGTCGCAAAGGCGGCCCGCATCATATAGGAATTACTCTGGCTCATGGGACAGTAAAAACCTGCTTCTTTGTCCACCGGCGTCTGCATATTGATAATAGTCGGGAGGAAAAGGTACGCTGTTTTTCCCATGAGCTCCCGGACATGACCATAGGAAACCTTCACCGGGTAACAGGTCTCAGCCATCACTGACTCTATGCCCATCTGGGAAATGTGTGCATTTGTGGGCGGACTGAGGACAAGCCGCAGCCCAAGTTTGTCAAAAAAATGGGCCCAAAAAATTGCAGTCTGGTGCCCGTAAAGAGCCCGCTGCAAGGCCACCGTTGGCCGTCCGTCCACCTCCATCATGGGCTCATTTCCCAGTTCTTCAAAAACACCGGCCAGGTATGTCTGCCAGATATCCTGCCGCAGACGAAAAAAATTCTGTTTCTTGGCACCCTTTATCCTGACCACATCATATCGGCCGCACTCGCCGCCCCACACGCTGCGGCGTCCGTCAAAATCGTAGATTTTCAGCTTGCACTCATTATGGCAGTTTGGATCAGCGTGGCATATTTTTTCCTTGTATTCCATGCGATCACGAATGGCGCTGTCCAGGCCCCTGAAAGTGCTTTCTCTTGCATTTTCAAACTGCATCTTTTCCTGCACGCTGATGGCGGCGCCGTATGCACCCAGCACCTCCCGGTGGGGCGGCACAAGGAGGCCACGTCCCAGGACATCTTCAAAGGCCGCAACAACTCCCTTGTTCAAAGACGGCCCCCCCAGAAACATGATCTTTTCACCAATCCGTCTTTTTCCTACCACTCGGTTCAGATAGTTGTGCACAATCGCATAGCACAGGCCCGCGATAAGATCATTTCTCGCCACCCCTTTCTGATGATACGAAACGAGGTCCGATTCCATGAAGACAGTACAGCGTTCCGCGAGCTTTATGGGTGCCTCGGAAGAGAGGGCGATATCCTGAAATTCACCCACAATATTAATGCCGTATTTTCCTGCCAGTTCATGCAGAAAGCTGCCTGTGCCCGCGGCACAGACCTTGTTCATATCAAAATCCAGCGGGTATGCATTGGAGATGGAAATATATTTCGAATCCTGCCCGCCTATCTCGAATATGGTATCGATGTCAGGAGCGATCTCCACGGCTCCCCTTGCGTGGGCCGTTATCTCATCAATGATGAGGTCCACATTCAGAAAATCTCCCACCACGTTTCTTCCTGAGCCGG
Source organism: Deltaproteobacteria bacterium (assembly GCA_003646815.1). Taxonomy (GTDB): domain Bacteria; phylum Desulfobacterota; class DSM-4660; order Desulfatiglandales; family Desulfatiglandaceae; genus B46-G9. The sequence continues at coordinate 1,576 of QMLQ01000028.1, forward strand.
TCGTGGCCGTGCCGACAATCTCAACTCTTTTTCCAACCTCCTCGCGGATGGTAGTCAATAAACGCTGGGTCACCTCAATGGGCTTTCCCTGCGTGGGCACATAACTCTTGTGGATTATCTCCCGTTCGCTATTAATCAGGGCATATTTCGTGGTCGTGGACCCGATATCGATCCCGAGAAATACCCTAGTTCCCTTTTTCAGGGTTCGTTTCTTAATTTCATTGCTCTCCGGAAAAGATGTTTTTTTCAGTTCGAGCCGTGACGTCCGGGGAGCCGTGATGTCCATTTGAGAGCCCAAGGCCGCCAGTTTCTTGAGATCAATACGGTCTTCTCTTTTCGACGAACAGGCCTGTATTGCCACTCCAAGGGCGCCCAGTGAAGTATTGTGCGGCGGTACAATCAGCCGGGGGAAATAGTCCCTGAATGCCTTCACCTGCAGGTGATTCAGAGACAGCCCCCCGATAAAGAGTATGGGTTCCTCAAGCACCCGTTTGCAGACGATGGTGCTCATGTAGTTCCTGGCGTTCCCGAGATGGAGGCCGTAGATGATGTCCTCGAGGGTCTCTCCCTTGTTTTGCAGGTGAATCATATCTGATTTGGTAAAAACAGTGCACCGGCAGGCAACATTCGCAGGCTTTCTGCTCCTGGCGCCAAGATCGATAAAATCGCCGAGAATCGTGTCAATCTTTCCCTGGGAAATATCCACCTCCTGAGCGTACATGGAGGTGGCAAGGCGCTGAGCCTGCTGGTCAATAAACGAACCGGTGCCGGACGCACACGGTCCGTTCGTGTTGAAGTAGGAGAGTTTCCAGCTGTTTCCCCTGGAGGTCGACTCTTCCCCCGCCTGTTCAATCTGAAACAGAGCGGTATCCTGCCCGCCCATGCTGATAATCGTCCGCACGTCGGGTTGGACAAAAAGAGCGCCCAGGACCTGGCTGATGGTTTCAAATTCATAGAAAGTCCCGAGCTGCTCACTCAGATTCTTCCCGTGATTTCCCGTGAAAGAAATAGACCTGATCCTCTCGGGTCCAAACTTTTCGTGGAGAAAACGGATCAGATCGAGTACCCTTTCTTCCACTTTTCCCAGGTGACGCTCATAAGGTGATTCGTAGACAATTTCCTTTGCTTCACTGAGGACGATGCAATTCAGACTAACAGATCCGGAATCAATACCCACATAGAGTTGTTCAGCCATGTCCGTGTCCCTCCTCTCCGTGCTCTATACGGATGATCTTCCCTGATGAATGTTACGCACCGTTTCTATCCCCTAAATTTCCATTATCTCTTCCGATTCTTTTCTGTCAAGGACTATGCCTACCCTCTCAGTGGGCCTCTCCCCAATTTTTCCCGTATCCCATGTCCACTTTGAGTGGAACTGAGAGAGGGTAGACACCTTCCATTTCTTCTTTCACCACCGGCATCAGCAATTCAAGTTCCTTTTCCGGGGCCTCGAATACCAGTTCGTCATGCACCTGGAGCAGCATCCGTGATCGAAAACCATGGGTGCGAAGGCGGTCCGCTATCCGGATCATGGCAAGCTTTATCAAATCAGCCGCCGTTCCCTGGATGGGAGTATTTACCGCCATACGTTCTGCTTCGCCCCTGATTACCCGGTTCCGGTGGAGAATATCAGGCAGATACCGGCGTCTGTTCAGGAGCGTGGTGACATACCCTTTTTCCCGTGCCATCTGGACCATCTCTTCCTTGAACCTGGCAACACCCTTGTATTTATTGTAATAGGCCTCGATGTATTTTTTTGCTTCCCGTGAGGAAATCCCAACTTCTTCGCTTAATTTCTGGGGACCCATTCCATAGATAATCCCAAAATTGATGGCCTTTGCAATCCTGCGCATGTCGGATGTTACCAGGCCGCGCGCAACCCCGAGAATATCAGCGGCGGTGAGGGCATGCACGTCATCTCCCCGCGCAAAAGCCTCGGTGAAAGCTCTGTCTTGCGAATAGTGCGCAAGGATCCTCAATTCAACCTGGCTGTAATCTGCTGAAAGAAGAACACATGCTTCCTCCGCTATGAATCCCTTCCGGATTTCTCTCCCTTCAATTCCCCGTACGGGGATATTCTGGAGATTCGGATTACTGCTGCTCAATCTCCCCGTGGCAGCCACCGTCTGATTGAAAGAAGTGTGGATCCGACCGGTCCGGGGGTCAATCATCCTGACCAGGGTGTCCAGGTACGTTGATTTCAGTTTCGAGAGTGTCCGGTATCTCAAAACGAGCCCGGGTGTCTTCTGTGGGAGGGCGGCCAGTTTTTTCAGGACCTTCACGTCCGTTGAATAGGATTTTGTCTTGGCTGTCTTGCCCTGCACGGGGAGACCGAGTTTCTCGAAAAGGACATAACCGAGTTGTTTTGGGGAATGGATGTTGAATTCCATTCCCACTTCCTCATAGATTTCCTTTTCAATTGTCTTTAGCTGATCCTCAAATGTTGCGGACATGGCCTCGAAAAACGGCTGGTCGATCTTGATCCCGATAAGCTCCATGTCCATGAGGACCGGCACCAGTTTCATCTCCAAGTTATAGAAGAGGTCTTCGTTCTTGTCCTTGCGCAACTGTTCTTCGAGTCGATGCATAAGACGGAGGGTAATATCCGCATCTTCACAGGAATAGTCCCTGGCCTCTTCCAGATGTACCTCTGAAAAATTTAGCGCACCTTTCCCCTTGCCCACCACATCACTGTATCTGATCATTTTGTGATTCAGGTAATGCTGCGCCAGGTAATCAAGGTTATGCTGCCTGAGCCCCGGGTTGATCACATACGAGGCGATCATGGTGTCAAAATAGATACCTTTGAGATCAATCCCGTGCAATTTCAACACCTCAGCATCATACTTGATGTTTTGCCCCACTTTCTTGATATCCTCGTCTTCCAGCACTTCCCGAAAGATGCTGAGGCACTCCTCAAGATCTATCTGGCCTTCGGCCCCGGGATACCGGTGGCCGACCGGCACATAGAAGGCCTCCATTTCTTCCACGCAAAACGAAAGGCCCACGAGCCCGGCTTCCATGGGATTCTTGCTCGTGGTCTCCGTATCCAGGGACACAAGGCCCTTCTTCCTGATCGCCCCCACAAGAGACTCAATTTCTTCCCTGGAAAGGCAGAGGTTATAGCTGGTCTTTTCTTCTTCCCGGGACGAGAACCGGTCCCACAGCTCCTTGAATTCCAGCTCATGAAACATCCTGGCCAATGCCTGCTTCCGTGGGGAACCGGCCTTGAGATGCTCCATATCATCCACCTCAACAGGCGCAAATCGCTCAATGGTGACCAGCTCACGGCTCAAAAAGGCCATTTCCCGGAATTTTTTCAGATTTTCCTGGAGCTTTTTCCCTTTTACCTCATCCACATGGTCCATCACCATTTCCAGAGATCCGTACTCCTTTATGAGCTTGAGAGCGGTTTTTTCTCCCACGCCCGGGATGCCTGGAATATTGTCAGAGGTGTCGCCCGAGAGGCCCATGACATCAATCATCTGAACCGGCTCAATTCCGTATGTTTCTCTGAATACGGGGTAGTCGGTGACCCGGTCCTTCATGGTATCCCACATACATACCCGGGGCGTAATGAGCTGTCTGAAGTCCTTGTCACCCGTTACCATGACAACCGTGAATCCCTGTTCCTCTGCAATCCTTGCAAGGGTCCCAATAATGTCATCCGCCTCGTAGCCTGGCATCTCGAGGGTTTTCAGGTTAAGGTTCGAAACCACCTCCCTGATCATGGGAAGTTGTTGTGCCATATCTTCCGGCATCGGTGGGCGATTGGCCTTGTAATCTGGGAATATCTTGTGCCTGAAAGTGGGGCCTTTGGAATCAAAAACAACGGCAAGATAATGAGGCTGGCGTTCCGCCATGAGCTTCAGCAGCATGTTGGAAAAACCAAAGATGGCATTGGTGGGAAACCCCTGGGAGTTGGACAGGTTTCTCACCGCATGGTAGGCCCGGTGGATATAAGCAGTCCCATCCACAAGATAAACTGTCTTCGTTTCCTGTCCCATGGGAATACAATCTCCTGGCGGGTTGGAAATAACAATCACTTGGCGTATTCTACCGCTCTTGTCTCTCGAATAACAGTCACCTTGATCTGACCAGGGTACGTCAGCTCCTCTTCAATCTTCTTGGCGATATCTTTCGCGAGGACGAACGCGTGATCATCATCTATGGTTTTCCCTTCCACCATGATACGAATCTCGCGCCCTGCCTGAATGGCATAGGATTTATTCACACCCCGGAAAGACATGGCTATATTTTCAAGTCCCTCCAATCGTTTCACATAGGATTCAAGCATCTCCTGCCTGGCTCCAGGCCTTGCGCCGGAAAGCGTGTCAGCCGCCTGGACCAGGACCGCCAGGACGGACGACGGCTCCACATCTTCATGGTGAGCCGCAATTGCGTGAACAACCCGGTTCGATTCTCCATACTTCTTGGCAAGATCTGCCCCTATGATAGCATGAGGACCCTCTACTTCGTGGTCGACGGCCTTTCCGATATCGTGCAGGAGTCCAGCCCGCTTGGCCTGTTTCACATTCAATCCAAGTTCCGCTGCCATAATCCCGCAGAGAAAGCTTACCTCCTTGGAATGCTGAAGAACATTTTGTGCATAGCTGGACCGGTATTTCAAACGACCGATGAGTTTTACCAGTTCATTGTGAATACCGTGGACTCCCACGTCAAAGGTAGCCTGCTCACCCGCTTCCTTGATGGAAGCCTCTATTTCTTTTGTCACCTTAGAGACGATTTCCTCAATCCTCGCAGGATGGATTCGGCCGTCATCGATCAGTCTTTCCAGTGATATCTTGGCGACTTCTCTTCGGACCGGGTTAAACCCGGACAGGATGACCGCTTCAGGAGTATCGTCGATAATCAAATCAATGCCGGTGGCAGCTTCAATTGCCCTGATGTTTCTGCCTTCTCTCCCGATAATCCGGCCCTTCATTTCCTCACTGGGCAGGTTTACCACCGAGACGGTCCTTTCTGTCACGTAATCGCCGGCATATCTTTTGACCGCCAAGGCAACGATGTTTTGGGCCTTTCGGTCCGCTTCGCTCCTGGCCTCGTTCTCAATCCTCCTGATAAGCTTTGCGGCGTCGTGTTTTGCCTCCGACTCCATTGCCCCGATGAGGAGTTGTTTTGCCTCCTCCGCAGATATCCCCGCAATGCTTTCGAGCCTTTTTCGCTGTTCTTCAACGAGCTGATGGTATTCGCGTTCCTTTTTCCTCAGTTCTCCTTCAATCTTTTCAGCTGTTCGCTCTTTTTCAACAACCCTGCCTTCCCTTTTGTCAAGCTGTTCACTCTTCTTCTCAAGATTTTCCTCTTTGGAAAAAAGTCTCTTCTCCTGCAAATGAAGCTGCTCCTTTTTCTCCCTTGTTTCTTTCTCAAACTCCAGCTTCATCTGGTAAAGCGTGTCTTTTGCTTGGAGAGCGGCTTCCTTCTTGATACTCTTGGCCTCTTTCTGGGCCTCTGTCAGCAGCTTCCTCGTATACTTTTCTATGGAATCGACCTTGCTCTCCTGCACCTTTTTCCGGATAAAAAATCCCAGCGCGACGCCAAGGATGAGTGCAAGAATCATAAGTGCAATTATTTCAATAGAGATCATAGTATAACCATGCTCCTTTTATAAAGAATTCTCCAGCGCCCTTCGGCCACCTTGCAGTATTCAGCAGGAACAAAAACGATGAATGCAAACAGAATCAATTGCTGTTGGTGGACAAACGACGCTCCAATTCAATTGCAGAGCGAGGCATTTTCCCGGGAAGTGAGAATATCGGCTGAATGCTCAGGAAAAGAGGAGAGATGGGCTATCCTGAATGAAGCACAAAAAATGGCGCATGGCAACGAGCCTGCAAGTATTCTTGCCCACTGGACATACTGTTATTCATCTTTTTATGAGACATTGGCATCCAAATAGAGGCCCGCCAGATAATAACATGGCACCACGTCATAATTTCATATGTATAGGCTTTATTCACTGCGCCCGTTCGCGTGATTCTATCCCGAATCCTGCACTCTCTCGTTCCGGGGAACAACACTCCCCAGTACGGAGTCAATCTGGTTAATCAGCGTTTCACTTCGACGACTGTACTCCGCAAGAAAATCGCGTTGCTCTCGCCGCAATTGAAAATAATCATTTGCAATGTGGAAAGCTGCGAGGATGGCTGTTTTCCTTTCAGAAAGGCCCTTCGCGCTTTCATTTATCTCCTCAAATCTACTGTTCAGAAAGTTGGCGACTTCCTGTACCTGATCGCTCGTTTCATCGCTCTTAATCAGGTAGTCGTGGCCCAAAATTGTTATTTTAGTAATATTTTCCAATCCAGAAAACTCGATCCTTACGGGGTAATCTGTTCCAGTTTTTCCAAAAGGGCGATGATACGCTGTTTGGTCTTATCCCTCCCGCTCTTGAGCGCTTCCACCTCTGACATGAGATCAGCAAGTTTTTCTTCCTGAATCTGCGTCTTCTCCACGAGGGTCTCGTTTTCCTTTTTCAAAGCGGCGAAAGCACTGACCAGCGAATCAATCTTCTGCTCCAGGATATCAAATTGTTCTATCTCGGCACCCATGGATAAACTTCCCCCAAGCGATTCAAAAATTTTCTCCCCTTGCCTATGAAACAATTCCTTTGAAAAAAAGACGCATTTACGGATGCGCACTATACTAGCGCCAACGCAGAGAGACGTCAACAAAAAAGGCAAGCGCGAAGGCTTGCCTTTTTTGTTAAAATATTTGGCAATTTAATAAGTTAATTTGTTTTTTCAGCTACCCTGATCCTGGCTATGGCCCGTTTAAGAGCCGCCTCCGCCCTTGAAAAATCAATATCCGTAGCCTTGGCCCGATCCTTCGCAAGACGTTCCCTGGCCCGCTCCATGGCCCTCCGAGCACGGTCAAGATCTATCTCCCCCGCCTTTTCCGCAGCATCAACCAGGATAGAAACCTTGTTTTCCGAGACCTCGGCAAAACCGCTCGCCACTGATAGGTATTCGGTTGTCGTCCCCGAGGAATAGCGAAGCGCACCAGGCTCAATACCTGTGAGGAAAGGTACGTGTCCTTCCAGTATCCCGAACTCGCCCAGGGATCCAGGGGCAACCACGCTGTTAACCTCCTGGCTTACAACAACTTTTTCGGGGGTAACTATTTCCAAGTGTAGTGTTCCCATGAACTCGTCACCTCTATTTGTTGGCCGACGCCATTCTTTCCGCTTTCTCCCGTGCCTCTTCAACGGCCCCTACCATATAGAAAGCCGCTTCAGGCAAGTCGTCGTGCTTACCTTCGATAATCTCTTTGAATCCCCGCACCGTGTCTTCCACAGATACATACTTTCCCGGAGTACCTGTAAAAGTCTCGGCCACATGGAACGGCTGGGAGAGGAAACGTTGTATTCTTCTGGCCCTGGCCACGATAATCTTGTCCTCATCGGAGAGTTCATCAATTCCCAGGATGGCAATAATGTCCTGGAGATCCTTATATTTCTGGAGGATCTGCTGGACCTGCCGCGCCACAGCGTAGTGATCTTCCCCCAGATAATTGGGATCGAGTATTCTTGATGTGGAGTCCAGCGGATCAACCGCGGGGTAGATTCCCAGCTCCGCAATGGGCCGGGAAAGGACGACGGTTCCATCCAGATGCGCAAAAGTAGTTGCGGGAGCAGGGTCTGTCAAGTCGTCCGCAGGAACGTACACGCACTGAACTGACGTAATAGAGCCCTTGTTGGTGGAGGTAATCCTTTCCTGCAACTCACCAAGGTCGGTCCCCAGGGTAGGCTGATATCCCACTGCAGATGGAATACGGCCGAGCAGGGCTGAAACCTCTGAACCGGCCTGGGTAAACCGGAATATGTTATCGATAAAAAGGAGCACGTCCTGCCCTTCTTCGTCACGATAATATTCCGCCGCAGTAAGCGCCGAAAGGGCTACGCGTGCACGGGCACCGGGAGGTTCGGTCATCTGGCCGTAAATCAAGGCCGCCTTGTCGATAACGCCTGATTCCTTCATCTCCAGGTACAGGTCATTTCCTTCCCGGGTTCGTTCACCAACGCCGGCGAAGACACTGATCCCACCATGCTGCATGGCGATATTGTGGATCATTTCCATCATAACAACCGTTTTTCCTACACCGGCACCCCCAAACATGCCCATTTTGCCGCCGCGGGGAAAAGGAACCAGCAAATCGATCACTTTCACCCCTGTCTCAAGGACTTTTACCGATGTGTCCTGGTCCTCAAATGCAGGGGCATGGCGGTGAATCGGGTAGAATTTGTCCGAGTTCACCGGGCCCAGTCCGTCAACGGGCCTCCCAACCACATTCAAAACACGGCCCAATCCTGCAGCCCCGACCGGCATCTGGATCGGTTTCCCGGTATTCTTGGCCGGCATTCCCCTGACCAGACCGTCCGTTACATCCATGGCGATGCAGCGCACTACATTATCACCCAGATGCTGTGCCACCTCGACAACAAGATTGTCCTCGGTGTCATCGATCGTCGGATTCGTGATAAGCAGAGCGGTCAAAATCTCCGGGAGTTCCCCGTCCGCAAATTCAACGTCCACGACCGGACCTATTACCTGAATAACTTTGCCCTCGTTCATAACTGTATCCAGACCTCCTTCATGATAGAAAAACCATTATGCCCTTTTCAAAGCCTCAGCTCCGCCCACGATATCCATCAATTCTGCTGTAATGGCCGCCTGCCGGGCCTTGTTGTAGACCAGGGTCAGGCTGTCAACCAGCTCATTACAATTCTTTGATGCATTATCCATAGCAGCCATTCGGGCGGCATGTTCACTGGTCTCATTTTGCAAAAACGCGTTGTATATCTGCACACTGATGTGCTTGGGAAGCAGTTCAATGAGCAATCCTTCCGCACTCGGTTCATAGAGATAGTCAGCAGCACCCTCCTCCTCCGCTGATTCCCCTTCCCCCGGTGGCTCAATGGGAAGCAGTTTCACCAGGGTGGGCTCCTGTTTAGCCATGCTCACAAATCTGCTGTACTGCATGTAGAGTTCATCAATCTCATCGGAAAGGAAACGGTCGATAAATTCCTTTGCCATCTGGTTTATGAACGCGATGTCAGCCTTCCCATAAATATGCGTATGGGACTGGTGGACATCATAACCCCTCCTGGCAAAGTAATCTTTTCCCTTTTTCCCCACCAGGGAAAGGGAACAGTGCAGCCCCTCAGCTTCTTTTTCTTTCACCCATTTTTCAGCAGCAGTAATGGAATGGGAATTAAAGCTTCCGCAAAGCCCGCGGTCTGCCGTGAAGTGCAGGAGCTCTACATTCGCTATTTTCTCTTTCTTTACCAGCAGCGGATGGATATCAGACTCAATCCGGCCCGCAAGATTGCCGAGTACTTCTGCGAATTTGGAGGCGTATGGGTCAAAACTTTCCATCCTGCCCTGGGTTGTCCGGAGCTTTGCCGCGGCCACCATATTCATTGCCTTGGTAATCTGCTTTGTTTTCTTAACCGCACCTATCTTGCGCAGAATATCTCTTAATGTTGCCATTTAACTATCTCTTTCCAATGAGTTTATCCGTGATTAAGCAGCGGGCTGAAAAATATCTTTGAATTCATCAAAGGCCTTCTTGAGTTTTTCAGCCAGGTCGTCGCTGATGTCATTGGTGTCCTTTATCTCGTCCAGCAAGTCCTGGTGTTTGCTCCCCATGAACTCCAGCATCTGCTTCTCATATTCTCCTACGGACTCTGCCGGCCATTCATCCAGATAGCCGTTGGCCCCCGCAAAAAGGATCGCGACCTCCTGTTCCGCTGTCATGGGTTGATACTGGGGCTGTTTCAAAACTTCCACCAGCCTCCTTCCACGATTCAGCTGCTGCTGGGTGGCCTTGTCAAGATCACTCCCGAACTGGGCAAATGCCTCCAGCTCCCTGAACTGTGCCATATCAAGGCGCAGGGTACCGGCAACTTTTTTCATGGCCTTTGTCTGGGCTGCGCCACCCACCCTGGAAACGGAAAGCCCCACGTTGATGGCCGGGCGGACGCCGGAAAAGAAAAGCCCCGGTTCCAGGTATACCTGGCCGTCAGTAATGGAGATAACATTTGTAGGAATATATGCGGAAACGTCGCCTGCCTGTGTTTCAATGATGGGCAGTGCCGTGAGAGATCCCGCACCCAGTTCATCATTCAACTTTGCTGCACGCTCCAGGAGCCGGGAGTGGTTGTAGAAAATGTCCCCCGGAAAGGCCTCGCGTCCGGGGGGCCGGCGGAGCAAGAGGGAAACCTGGCGATAGGCCGCAGCCTGTTTGGAAAGGTCATCATAAATAATAAGCGCATGCTGGCCCTTGTCCCGGTAGTACTCTCCAATGGCACATCCCGCATACGGCGAGATAAACTGCTGGGTCGCCGGGTCACTGGCGCAGGCGGCAACCACCGTTGTATATTCCATTGCGCCATGCCGTTCGAGGATATCAACAACCTGGGCCACCGTTGACTTTTTCTGACCGATGGCCACATAGATGCAGAAAATATCGGTATTTTTCTGGTTAATAATGGCGTCCACACAAATGGCTGTTTTCCCGATCTGCCGGTCGCCGATGATCAGTTCCCGCTGGCCCCTTCCGATGGGAGTCATTGCGTCAATCGCCTTGATACCGGTATACATGGGCTCGTTCACGGGCTGTCTCGCAATGACGCCGGGGGCAACCATCTCGATTCGTCTGTATTCATCCGCGTCAATGGGTCCCTTTCCGTCAAGGGGAAGGCCCACGGCATCTATAACACGACCGAGAACGGCCTCGCCTACAGGCACCTGGGCAATCCTTCCGGTCCTCTTAACCGTGTCCCCTTCCTTGATCTTGGAATCATCGCCCATGATAGCGACACCAACGTTGTCTTCCTCCAGATTAAGACAAAGGCCGAAAATACCGCCGGGAAACTCCAGCATCTCCATAGCCATGGCCTTTTCGACCCCGTAAACACGAGCAATGCCGTCACCCACCGAGAGAACGGTCCCGGTCTCGCTCACTTCCACTTTCTTTTCGTAATCCTTAATCTGGTCCCTGATTACCTGGCTTATTTCTTCTGCTCTTATTTCCATTAGCTATACTCACCCCTTCTCATTGTTTCTTTTAACCCCTCAATCTGGGCCTGGACACGCCCGTCGAATACCAAATCCCCTATTTTTACAACAACCCCTCCAATGAGGGAGCTGTCTTCCTTTACAGAGCTCTTTACCTTCTTGGCTGTGAGGTTCCTCAGGACTTCTTCTATCTTCGTCAGGCTTTCTGTTTTCAGAGGCCTTGCGGTGATGATATCCGCGCGTGCGATCCCTGAAATCTCATCGGTCAGGCTGGCGTAATAATCCGTTATTTCTTTAATGGCGCCAATCCTGGCCTTATCCAGCAGGAGCCTGAGAAAATTCTTCACCGTATCTGCAAACTCGCTCTTCTCCAGTACCGCCTCCAAGACTTTCTTCCTGTCCTCCAGGGAAAAAATCTGGCTGGAAATAATACGGTAGAATTCTTCGTTTGCCATACAGAAATCAGCAAACTCCTTCAGGTTTTTCCCATAGGCTTCATACTGCCCTTCTTCCTGCCCAATACCGAGAAGAGCCTTTGCGTATCTTCTTGAAATCTTTGCTCCTATCAATGTAGTTTCTCCACTCTTTCTATAAATTCATTGATAAGGTGATCCTGGTCTTCTTCCTTGATTTCCTGAACGATGATCTCCTGCGCCTTCTGGGCGGCGATATCAAAAAGTTCCGCCTGGAGCCGCTTTTTTGCGCCCTGGATCTCCCGTTGGACGGTGAGCTCAGCCTGTGCAATCATCTGTTCCGCCCGTTCTTTTGCCTCTGCGATAATCTTCTCTTTCTCCGCTAGTCCTTCCGCCTTGAACTGCTCTAAAATATCGGCCTTTTTGGCTTCGAACTCCTTTAGCTTTTTTTCCAGCTCACTGCACCGCTGTTCTGCTTCCTCTCTCCCCTTCCGAAGTTCGTCCAACTTCTTTCGAATCTCTTCTCTCCGTCCCGCAAAAAAATCCTTAACCGCGGCTTTTCGCATAACAACGTAGAGAATCACAATCAGCAAGACAAAATTAATGGTACGGTAGAGCAGGTCAGCCATCTGGCCGCTTTCCTCCGCACCACCGTGTCCACCTTCAGAGGCAAAGGCGATTCCAAGGGAGAAGAGGAACACCAACAGGCTCCAGCCGCCAAGGAAAGCCCATATCTTCTTACTGCGCTTGTTACTCCTCATTGAACACTCCTCCCGAGAATTTTTTCCGCCAGTTCCTTTGAGAATACAGCCACCTGTTCGTCCAGGATCTTTCGGACATCCGACACCCGGGAGTCAATCTCGCTCCTGGCTTTTCTAATTTTATCCTCTACAGTGGAACTGGATTTCTGGAGGATTCCTTTTTCTTTCTCAAGGCCCTCCATCTTCAGGGATTCCTTTACTTGGAATCCTTCTTTACGCGCCAGTACCATATTTTCCTGGATACTCTTCTCATTTTTTTCGGCTTTGTCCTGATACTCGCGAATAGCCTCCTCCAAAGAGCCCATCTCTTCACTCCGTTGTGCAATAATCCGGCGAATGGGTCTATACAGGAAGATATTCAGGAGAATAACAAGGAGAAGAAAATTGCCGATTTGGATAAGTAAAGACTGATCAATCTGTAACATGGTGAGCCGTCCCTCTTTTCTCTTTATTACTATTACTTATTCAATAACCGTACAACTATTATGCAGTGAAATTGCCCGCAAAAACAGGGCCGACGTTTGTTCAAACAAAGAAAGGTAACGCCTTTTATAAAATAACAAAAGCCTTGTCAAAGTTTTTTTAAAGATTCCTTGGGAAGAACTGCCACCTTTTTATCGGAATCCCCCTTTGCAACCTGCATCTTGCAGTTTCCCTCGAAAATCACCCCCTTCTCAATGATCACGGTGGGAGCCTGAATATTTCCATACACCTTTCCGGGAGCTTTGATCTCGATCCTTTCACCGGCAACGATATTTCCCCGTATCTCACCGCTGATAATCACGCGTGCCACACGGATGTCAGCCTCAATAACGGCATCTTCACCAATGATGAGGGTCCCTTCGGTGAAAATTTCTCCCTTGAATTGTCCGTCAAGCCTGACCGCACCGGTAAAAGAGAGCTTTCCTTCAAACTCAGTATCCTTGCCGAGAAAGGCATTTATCTGGTCTTTTTGGTTCTTTACCATTCGTTCACTCCTGGAAACGAAAATGCTGATAACATATTCATTTTCCTTTTGCAAGAAAAATCACAAGATAATTAGTCAAACAAATTTAGTTGCATTATTAGCCACTGTAATTCCATTCTCCGTAATAACTCAACAAAAGGGGGTAGAAGGATTTGCTCCCATGCGTTGCAATGGGCCAAGGAATTGATGCGGTTTCCGGCCGCCTTGCTCAACAATGCTTCCCACTTCAAACTGATGCCCCCATCGTGCTCGCAAAAAGACTGCTGTGGTCCTTCAACCACCTCTCTTTCTCCTATTCCTGAAACATGAACCGGCGCATGCTGATATTCATCAGCAACCCCAGGGCCGCCATGGTTGTAACCAGCGACGACCCGCCATAGCTCAACAGGACTAGAGGAATTCCCACAACGGGCATCAGCCCGGTCACCATGCCTACATTGATAACAACCTGCCAGAAAACAATAGCCACCACGCCGATGGCTATGACCGAGCCAAAGCGTTCCTTGGAGTTTTTCGCGATATTGATCGCCCACAGGATCAGGAAGAGATAGAGCAAGAGCAGGAGAACAGAACCGACAAAGCCCCATTCTTCGGCAAGAACCGAAAAGGCGAAATCCGTGTGTTGCTCGGGGAGAAAATGGAGCCTGGTTTGCGTCCCCTGAAGGAAACCTTTGCCCCAGATAAGGCCGGAGCCGATTGCAATCTTGGACTGGTTGATATGATAGCCGGCCCCCAGGGGATCCATGTCCGGTCTCAGAAAGGTAAGAATGCGCTGCTGCTGGTAACTCTTCAATCCAAACCATATGAAGGGAACAACGGACAGGGCACCTCCCACCAGGATGAGAAAGGATTTCCAGTAAATTCCCACGAAAAGCACCATTGAAACAGAAACCACCAGGAGCAGAATAGCACCGCCCAGATCCGGCTCCTTGACAATGAGAATGGCCGGCACGGCCACAACCAAGAGCGGGCGCCAGAGATCCCGCAATCGGTAGTACCGTCCTCCCCCCTTTTCTCGAAAAAACTTGGCCAGGGCGAGAACCACGGCAATCTTGGTTATCTCTGACGGTTGGAACGAAACCGGTCCAAGATGAAGCCACCGCTGGGAACCCGACGAAACTTTCCCCATGACGAGCACAAAAATCAGGAGCAGGATACAGATGACATAGCCGGGGTAGGCGAGACGTTCCAGGGCGTAGTAGTTAAAGGTTGTCATGAGGAAAAAGACACCGAACCCGATAAGATACCAATAGATCTGTTTGTGAAAAATCTGCAGCCCTCCCATATCCCTGATAGGATAGGTGGCACTGTAAAGGTTCAAAATGCTGATGCCTGCTATGGCCATCAGGGTAAGGAGCAGTATCCAGTCAAAATTCTGCACCAGCCTGCGATCAAACATCACGATCTCCCTTTCACCAAACTACGCATAATGCAATTTCCCGCGCAAATCACACATGATTTCAAAAAAACCAAGATACTTGGTCTGAGTCTCACACAGACAGCCTCTCCCACCAACTGCTGATCGCTCCTTGCTGTCAGCTTTCTCTCTACCCGCTTTTCTCACGGGCCTTCGTAGCGAGGTGGTGGAGAGGGCGATAGTAGATTGCCCGTGAGAAATGCGGGTTAATTCGTCCCGAGGTACGCGGAAATGACCTCTTTTGCAATCGGGCCGGCCGCACTGCCTCCGTGCCCTCCATGCTCGACCACTACAGCTACTGCTATCTTCGGTTGGTTTGCAGGTGCGATGGCCACAAACCAGGCATGATCCCTGAACGCCTCCGGGATCTCCTCTTCCTTCCCCCTTCGATCCGCTTTTGGAAGTGATACCACTTGTGCCGTGCCTGTTTTCCCTGCAACAACAACGTGTTCCATGCGGGCCTTGCCGCCGGTCCCATGGGGCTCATTCACCACACCGATCAGAGCCTTCTTCACCTGTTCGAGATACGCCTTTTCAATCCCGAGGTCCCAACGCTCCTCCGCATGGAACCCCTGAATATCATCACCGCCGGGCAGTTGTATCCGTTTTGTCAACTGGGGTTTAAGCACTTTTCCGCCATTGAATACCGAGGAAATCAGACACGCCATTTGCACCGGCGTCACGAGCACGTAACTCTGGCCTATGGCCGTGGAAAGGGTTTCTCCCTGCTGCCAGGGAACTCTCCAACGCCTGAGTTTCCATTGCCTGGTGGGTATGAGTCCCGGTTTTTCGTGTGGCAAATCCAGCCCGGTCCTGGCGCCCAAACCCATTTTTCTCGCGTACCGGCTGATATTATCAATTCCCAGGGTCTTTCCGACCTGGTAAAAATACACATCACACGACTGCGCCAAACCCTTGTGAAGGCTTATCCATCCGTGTCCCGCCCTCTTCCAGCAGCGGTAAACACTTTTTCCAAGCCGGTAACTTCCCCCGCAAAACAATTTCTCCTCGGGATCAAGCACCCCTTCCTGGAGCGCCCCCAGGGCAACGACGATCTTGAACACCGACCCGGGAGGATATTGGCCGGATATGGCCCGGTTCTGCAAGGGATGGTTCGTCCCTTTGACCATTCCTTCCCAGGTCTCTCTGTCTATTCCTTTCACAAAAAGGTTGGGATCAAACCATGGGCTGCTTGCCATGGCCAGGATTTCCCCGCTCATGGGATTCATAGCAACAACCGCGCCGGCCTTCCCTTCCAGCGCGTTTTCCGCCACCCCCTGGAGGCGGCTGTCAATGGTCAGAAACACGTTGGCGCCGGGAATAGCTTTTTTCCTGGAAATGACATGCAACTTTCGCCCGGCCGCATCCACCTCCACTTGTTCCCCGCCAGGTATGCCGTTCAGGATACGCTGCCATTGCCGCTCCATCCCTGACTTGCCAATCAGGTCCCCACCCCTGTTATTCACATATTTTCCGCTGGCCAGCTGCTGTTCAGTAATTTCCCCGAGATATCCCAGTACATGCACCGCCAGGTGATTGTAAAGATAGTGTCTTTGGGGCCTGACCTGAATGGTAATCCCGGGAAGGTTGAAGCGATGCGTCTCTATCACCGCCAGTTCATCCCTGGAGAGATTTCGCTTGATTCGAACCGTCTTGAAGGGGAGGCTGTTCAATCCTTTCCGGTACAGTTGGCGCGCCTGGTTCAAATCAATGCCGACAAGGTTATTCAAACGATCCAAAAGACCTTCAGGATCCTGTACATCTTCCGGGATAACGCAGAGATCATAGCCCGCCCTGTTGTCAACCAGCAACCTGCCGTTGCGATCAAAAATCATTCCACGCAGGGGCGGAATATCCTGCAGGTGAATCCTGTTGTTTTCAGATTTTTCCCTGTATTTCCAGCCATTGACAACCTGCAGATACCAGAGACGAAATAACAGGCCGACAAAAAAAATCAAAACCACAATGGTGGCCTTTTTGAGCTGCCTGTTCAGGATATCTACTGAAATGGGGTCGAAATTAGAAGGTCTCAAGGGTCAGCATTCCAGCAAAGTTTCATGGGTTCGACATTCATTATCCACCAGCGCTGTCCTCCTCCGGAAGCCCAACCAGATAATCAAAAACTCCGAACAAGAGAGGAACACTGAGGGCCGTAACCACCATGGAACCCGCAACCAGCAATGGAAAAAAGCGCACAATGATTACCCGGGGGACAAAAAGATTGAGCAGCCCCAAGAGCAGGATTTCTTTCAACGCAACAACAATAGCTACCAGCACTATTTGACTCCTGGGACGTTCAATGTCAAGGAAACGGGAGCCCAGGTGAAGCCCGAGAAATACGGCCAGACAAATAAGTGTGGAGAAACCCTCGGGCCCGCCTGAGACAATATCTATGAAAAGACCCTGCCCAAATGCATAGACACTCGCCGGTCCCTGCCCGTACCTCAACAGAAGATACGCGATAACAATCGTGACCAAATCGAAGTCCAGCAAATCACCCGCAACGGCCTGGCTCAGGCGTCCCTTCAGGAGGGTAAATATCATTCCGGCAAGCCAGATTCCCAGGTAAAAAACTAGTTTTTTCTGTCCTCTTTCTCGCTCGATACCTTTTCCCTCAGAATGACAAGAACTTCTTCCAGTTTTGAAAAATCTACCGCGGGTTTTACGGTAATATGCTTGAAAAGGTCGCCGGGAATGTCCTCCACCAGGATGACCTTCCCAATAGTGAGCCCCTTGGGAAATACCCCCCCGAGCCCGGAGGTAACCACGTTATCCCCTTCCCGCACATCACTTGTTTTCACCATATAGTCAAGGGTACAGGCGTCCACCCTGAGACCGCGCACCATTCCCCTTTCCCTGGAACGCTGTATCAGCGAATCCACACTACTGTTCTGATCGACCAATAACAGGATTTTCGCATAGTGAGGAGACACTGAAACAACTCTCCCCACAACACCGGCGGCGTTTACAACGGGCATATCAACCTTGACTCCCGTGCTGGTGCCTTTATCAATGATAACGGACTTGAACCATCCGGTGGGATCCAGACCGATAACCTGTGCAGCAACGGCCGGAATATTCAGGGACTGCTTGAATTGCAAAAGAGATTTGAGTCGCTCGTGGGTGAAGAGCTGCTCGCGGTACCGGCTGTTTTCCATCTTGAGCGCATCAATTTCCCGTTTCAGCGCCGCATTTTCTCTGCGTACATTTACCAGAAAAAAATAATTGGACCAGAAGTCTTCCGTCCATGCCACGGTCCGTTGAAAAAACTTCTCAATGGGGACGGTCACCTCAATCACAATCTGTTCAAGGGGATTCCATGGCCCCTTCTGCCCCGAGTTCATGGAAAGCAAAAGCAGAAAAAAGGCAATAAAAAAAACCCATAAGAGGGATCTGGAATTCCGGGGCAACCCTTTCAATGGCGAGCCGCTCTCCTTTATGGTTGGTACGTTACGAACAAATTTGCGCTCAAAATGAGTAGAAAATTTCTTTTCAATTCATCAGGCGAAAGCGGATTCTCGTCGCGATGCCTTGTCCTTTCGCCCGTTTCAGGAGCAGACTGGTGCACGGGATAGGTTTTGTCATTGAGGCATTTGAGCTTTGATATTTGCCATTTCCAGTTAAGCGGATTAGCGTTAAGGGCAGGATATGCGCTCTCGATTGAAAACCCGCTCGTGCTTAGAATGCTCCGCCGCCGGGCCCTAGCGAATGGTAACTTCCTTCAAAATATCAATGTTATCCAGAGCCCTTCCTGACCCAAGCACTACTGTCGAGAGAGGATCTTCAGTGATGGTGATAGGGAGCTTAGTTTCTTCCCGCAGTAGTATATCGAGATTTTTCAGCAGGGAGCCTCCACCCGTCAGCACGATTCCTTTATCCACAATGTCTGCCGCGAGTTCAGGGGGAGTCTGTTCCAGCGCTATGCGTACGGTTTCAACGATGGTTTCCACCTGCTCGGTAATAGAATTCCTTATCTCATCAGAATCTATGGTCAAAATCTTTGGGATACCGGTCACCAAATCCCGTCCCTTCACCTCGATTGTTTCAATCTGCTCACCCGGGTAAGCATTCCCGATGGTGGTCTTTATGATTTCAGACGTCCGAATACCGATCAACAGGTTGTACTTTCTTTTGATATGCTGCAGAATCGCCTCATCCATTTTATCTCCGCCCACCCGAACAGACTTACTGTACACGATTCCGGCAAGAGAAATAACCGCCACCTCAGTGGTCCCCCCACCAATATCCACCACCATGTTACTGGTAGGTTCGGTGATGGGCAACCCTGCTCCAATGGCCGCCGCCATAGGTTCTTCAATGAGGAAAACCTCCCTTGCTCCGGCCGACTCCGCAGATTCCCGGACCGCCCGTTTTTCCACCTGGGTAATGCCGCTGGGAACACAGATGATAATTCTCGGCCTGACCAATGTCCTCCTGTTGTGCACTTTTCTTATGAAATGCCTAAGCATAGCCTCGGTGATTTCGAAGTCGGCAATAACGCCGTCCTTCATGGGACGAATTGCAACAATGTTCCCGGGGGTCCTGCCCAGCATCATTTTCGCTTCTTTCCCAACCGCCAGCACCTTGTTCATGCCCCGGCCGTCCTTCCGGACAGCCACAACGGAAGGCTCGCTCAAGACGATGCCTTTTCCTTTTACATAAACCAGGGTATTGGCGGTTCCCAGGTCGATGGCTAAATCATTGGAGAAAATACCGAGAATGGGATCTAAGAGCATCTTTTTCTCCTTTCTGGATTACCTCTTCACATTCACAAAGGGGACCTCCCCCGGGTGGTTTTATCTTGACAACATAGCAAGAACATGATTAACTACAAATTTACATTTATTTCAACTCCAAAAGGACTCGAAGAACCATGAAAAGGACGTACCAACCGAGCAACATAAAAAGGGCACGCACCCACGGTTTTCGCGCCAGAATGCGAACAAAAGGCGGCATAAACATTTTGAGAAGAAGAAGAGCAAAGGGCCGAAAACGCCTGGCCGTTTAGTTCATGCCGTTTAACCTCGATCGATTGGCCTTCATTTCATGAGAAATTACACGTTCTCAAAAAATGAAAGATTATTGAAACGGAGCCAATTTGTCAATCTAAATCGATTGGGGAGACGAGTTCACACGTCGCATTTTGTCATCATACTCAAAGAAAACGGGTTGGGCATTACAAGACTGGGGATCACCGCAACGAAAAGGACAGGCTGCGCAGCTAAAAGAAACAGGATCAAGAGACTCGTTAGAGAATACTTCAGGCTCAATAAAGCGCGCTTCCCCCAGGGATATGATGTCGTTATCGCAGCGAAGAAGGATGCCAACAAACTGGATTTTTGGGATTTGCAAAGGGAACTCGACCACATCAAGTTTTCCTGAGAGGGCCCTTTTTAAGTGGAGATATATTCCCATTGCCTTGATAGGAATATATCAGAAATTCATTTCACCTCTTCTGCCTCCTTCCTGTCGTTTTTATCCCTCTTGTTCGACGTATGCCCGTCAGGCTATTGAAAAATATGGTCTGTGCAAGGGCGGATTTCTGGCCCTCGCCAGGGTCCTGAAATGTCATCCGCTTCATCCCGGGGGTTATGATCCCTTGCGGTAATAGGAAATTAATGCGCAGAAACACCGTGCCCGGTTGTTTCTTTTCACATAAAACCGTTGCCGAAACAGAGAAGAATATCTATGGACAAAAAAACGTTATTGGCATTTGCGCTCTCTTTCCTGGTATTGTTTGGCTGGTCTTTTTTCTTTGGGCCCAAACAAGAACAAAAGCCCCATCAGGGAAAAACCCCTGTCGCGACAAATACAGAAAAAACCGCTCCCTCCCCTGAAAAGGTGACAACGCAACCCGCACCCTCATCAAACATTGCCGGGGAAATGGAGGTAAAGGAAACAGCCTCAATCCCCGAGAGAGAAATACGAGTTGAAACGCCTCTCTATGCGGCTGTTTTTTCCAACGTAGGCCCTACCATCAAAAGCTTCAAACTCAAGAAATACAGGGAGACCGTTGATAAGGATTCGCCTCCAGTGGAAATGGTGAACCTCAAAAGAGGAATGGGCGATTTTCTCCGGTTCAGCTTTACGGCAGACGCTGAAAAAAAGGACCTCCCCCTGGCATACGAATGCGATCGAGCAATGGTGCAGGTCGGCGCAGAATCAGCGCCCTCAGTCCTCAAATTCCGGGCTTTCACCAGTGACAAACTCCTCATCACCCAGATCTACCGGTTTTACCCGGACCAATATCGGATTGACCTCAAGGTGCAGGTGGAGAACCATTCCCAGACA
>QMLQ01000029.1 GCA_003646815.1 Deltaproteobacteria bacterium
ATTGATGAGATTGAGGGGCTGTATCTAAAGAACCTGGAGGCACGGAAAGAAAAGTTGAAATCTCGATGCGCGGCGGCCCGAAAAGAAGTGCTTCGGGCGGAAATTGAGGAGAATCAACGGCGTATTTCTGAACTTGTGAATTCCTTCCGGCTTGAAAAGAGACAACTTGACAATATGGTGATCCGTCTTCGTGAGACGGTCTCCCTGGTGGAGGAAAGAGAGAAAGCTCTGACCGAATGCATGCTGCAGGCAGGGGGAAAATCGGTCTCGTACATGAAAAAATGCTTCAGCAAGATCCCCAAAGATGCAGACGATCATGAGATAATCGCCCCCTTGGGTTTGACCAAAGGGGCCCTTCTGGATATGAAAAGAAAGGTAGAAGAATCCCAGAAAGTCCTCAAGGACATCAGGCATCGGACAGATCTGACCGTCAGGGAGCTGAGAAAGACCCTGCAGAGGGTTGAAAAAAGCCTTAATAAGGCGAAGAGGGCGAAAAGCGAACTCATCGAAGCTAATTTACGACTGGTGGTGAGCATCGCGAAAAAATACACGAACAGGGGCCTGCAGTTCCTAGACCTGATCCAGGAAGGAAATATAGGCCTTATGAAGGCGGTGGACAAGTTTGAGTACCAGCGCGGGTATAAATTCAGCACCTATGCCACCTGGTGGATACGGCAGGCAATAACCAGGGCCATCGCGGACCAGGCAAGAACGATTCGGATTCCGGTTCACATGATTGAAACCATAAACAAACTTATCCGGACATCCCGGTACCTGGTCCAGGAACATGGCCGTGAGCCGACCCCGGAAGAGATTGCAGAAAAAATGGAATTTCCCCTGGAAAAGGTACGAAAGGTCCTCAAGATTGCAAAAGAACCTATCTCCCTGGAAACGCCGATTGGGGAAGAGGAAGACAGTCACCTGGGTGACTTCATCGAAGACAAGAAAGTCATGTCCCCCGCGGATGCGGTGATCAACTTTAACCTTTCGGAGCGGACGAGAAAGGTCTTGACAACCCTGACACCCAGGGAAGAAAAGGTGCTGAGGATGCGTTTCGGTATTGGTGAAAAAGCTGATCATACCCTGGAAGAAGTTGGTCGGGACTTTGATGTGACCAGGGAACGCATTCGTCAGATTGAGGCAAAGGCTCTCAGGAAATTGAGGCACCCTAGCCGGAGCAAGCGACTGAAAAGTTTTATTGAAAACTGAGTGAGTATATTGGTTGAGGGATGGCAGGTTCTCCTGATGCAGAAGGGTCATGCGGGGCAAGAAATTCCCTTGACAAATGAATAACCAATAAGCATCCTATCAATTGGGCGGTAGAAAGAGGGCCCATAGCTCAGCTGGAAGAGCCACCGGCTCATAACCGGTAGGTCCCTGGTTCGAACCCAGGTGGGCCCACCATTTATTTATGGCTTTGCATACTTGGTATAGAGAAGAAACAATTATGGGAACGATCTGTTTCCATCCGAAAAGGGCGCAGCCTGCGAAGGTGCGCCCTTTGAATTTTTCTTAAGGATTCTTATTGATATGGTGTCAAGAATTCCTACGGTGCGGGATCTTCTTGGCCTGCTCGATCAGCTTGCGCCTTTCGAACGGGCTGAGTCATGGGATAATCCTGGTCTCCAGGTGGGGGATCTTTCCCAGACAGTCACTACGATATGTGTCGCTCTTGATCCTTCCCTGGAGTCTCTGAAAGGTTGTATGAGAGAAGGCGGACAGCTCCTGCTCACGCATCACCCCCTGATTTTTAAACCCCTGTCCTCCCTTGACGTCCGGAACTATCCAACCAATGTGCTTCTTGGGGCCGCAAGAGAAGGTATTGCGGTGATTGCCGCCCATACGAACCTGGATATGGCCGACAGGGGAATCAATCAAATGCTGGCTGAAGATCTCGGTCTGCGGGACATTGCCATTCTAAAGGAAATGGGAGAAAAGGGGGAATGGGGCCTTGGGAGAATCGGAAGCTTGTCTGAACCGCGGTCCCTGTCTTCCTTTGTAAGAACACTGAAAACGATTCTGGGGACGGAGCATCTGCGGGTGACAGGGGATCTGCATAAGGAAATACGGCACGTAGCAGTGGTTGGAGGATCCGGTGGAGACCTTGTAAGAGATGCGTCCGAAAAAGGGGCGGAGTTGCTGTTGACCGGAGACGTGGGGCATCATGATGCCCTCGATGCCAGAACGCTTGGGATAGCGGTTGTTGATGGCGGCCATTTTTTAACTGAACGGCTGGCTCTGAGGAAATTTGCCGCGTTTTTCCAGGGTCTATTGAAAAAAGAGCAATGGGATGTGAAGATTATTTTTCTGGAAGATGAGACTGATCCTCTTCATTGGGTATAGGGAAGGCGGCAGGGAAGTTTCAAAATTGATCATGAATAAACGAGGGGGGAACATTGGAAGAGTCGATGAAATCACTTATTGATCTCCAGGCCTGCGATACGGAAATGGGGAACCTGCAAAGCAGGATCGCAAAAGGGCCAATGAAGATAAAAGAGCTGGAAAATCAGCTCGTGGATATGGACAGTGAATATGAGGCGGCCGAAACACAGCTGGAGGATCTCAGGCGTCTGAGAAGGGAAATAGATAGTGATATTGAGGCGATAAATGGTAAGATTGACAAGGCGAATACAAAACTGTCAAATATAAAGTCAAACAAGGAATACAAGGCCGCGTTAAAAGAGATAGACGACTTGACACGTGAGAAATCGAAGCTTGAAGACAAGGCCATTGAGTTAATGGAACAGGTGGATGCGCTTTCCGAGCAGTGCCGGGTGAAGAAGGAAGAACGGGAACGCGTGTATGAGGAAATCAATCAGGAAAAGGAGCGTATCGTCCAGGAAATGAATGCCATGGACAAAGCTATACAATCCTTGAGCAGAAAGAGAGGGAAATTTTGTAAAAAGGTCAGCGATGATCTGTTGAGAAAATATGATTTTATTCGGGAACGAAAAGCAGGCCTGGCATTGACTCCCGTTTTCAATGGGGTCTGCCAGGCATGTCACATGGAAATACCGCCCCAGAGGTATAATGAGCTGATCAGGGGGGAAAAACTTCTCGATTGCCCCAATTGTCATAGAATTATTTACTGGGGAGATAACGAACAGTTTCGGAAGAACAGTCCGAAAAAATAGGTGTTCCCGGACCGTTGACATTTCGCCTTTTGATTCGAGAGTACGTGTAAAAAGTGAAGGACGTCCCCGGAATGTTGGAGGGGGACAGGTGGTCGCCGCCCGGCACTCAACTTTTGCGAAAGACTTTCGCTTTGCGAGGTCTTTCCTTTGCAGGGGATTCCTGGCGCAAGGAATCTTTCCTGAAAGTCGAGTGCCGGGGGGAGGAAAGTCCGGGCTCCACAGGACAAGGTGCTGGGTAACACCCAGTCCCGGTGACGGGAAGGAAAGTGCCACAGAAAGGAAACCGCCCGGCACTCAACCTTTGCGAAAGATTTTCACTTTACGAGGTCTTTCCTTTGCAGGGGACCCCTGGTGCAAGGGATCTTGCCTGAAGGTTGAGTGCCGGGTAAGGGTGAAAGGGTGAGGTAAGAGCTCACCAGGCCTGCTGGTGACAGCAGGTGCTCGGTAAACCCCACCTGGAGCAAGACCAAATAGGGGGGCGCTTGAGGATGGTCCGTCCGAGCTCCCGGGTAGGTCGCTCGATCCCGTTGGCAACAACGGGGCTAGATGAATGACCGCCACCCCGTAACGGGTGACCGTTTCGGGGAACAGAACCCGGCTTACGGCCCCCTCCAACATTCCGGGGACGTTCTTCACTCTTTGATTCCCAAAAAGACATAAGGAATAATTCAATTGGAGGTCGTATGTTTGTGCTCTCAAATTTTCTTGTTGCCGTAGCGAAGATTCTCGACATTGGCTTGAGCCTCTATATGTGGGTTATCATTGGAAGGGCTGTTATTTCCTGGGTCAATCCAGACCCATATAATCCCATCGTGCGATTTTTGAACAACGTAACGGAACCGGTACTGTACCCAATCCGGAGGCGGCTTCCTATGAATTTCGGGGGCATTGATTTCTCTCCCCTTGTTGTTATCCTTGCCATTATTTTTGCACAGTCTTTCCTGGTTCAGACCCTTTATCAATTTGCCGCGAGAATGGGTGGTTGATTGCCTGGAGCCCCACCATGGACAAAGAGGATGAGAAAAATTCGATCATCAGCGTGAAAGTGGTTCCGCGTTCATCCCGGAACCAGATTGTCGCAGATGATAGTGAAGGAGTATGGAGACTGAAGGTGACGTCCCCTCCCGTGGAAGGAAAGGCCAATAAGGCGGTGAGGCAATACCTGGCTAAATGCCTGGGCATCGCAAAGGGAAGGGTAGAAATTATTTCCGGCGAAAAGGCAAAGTTGAAATCTGTTCGGATCGAAGGGCTGGAACAAAAAACAGTGAAAAGGCTCCTGGCAGAACATATGGTGAAGAATCCTGAAGTCAGAAGTCAGAACCCAGAATAAGGTTTTCGGTTATTGTTCTTTATTGATGATCCCGAGCATTTTTTCCAACAAGGCGGGATTAGACGCAACAACACTCTTTTCGTAGGGGGAATAAGGGCTTCCCCGGTACGTTTTGAGCATTCCGCCTGCCTCACGCACAATGATGGCACCCGCTGCTGTATCCCATGGCTCCAGGCCTTTTTCCCAGAAGCCATCAATTCTCCCGCACGCCACGTAACAGAGATCCAGCGCTGCTGACCCGGGTCTCCGTACCCCTTGCGCCTTTTTGAGGAAGCGCCCAAAGAGCTCAAGTACGCCGTCTGCGTCATCCTGAATATCGTACGGGAACCCGGTTGCCAGGAGAGACTCTCCGATATCTGTTACCTTGGAAACAGTGATAGGCCTGCGGTTGAGAAAGGCCCCCGATCCTTTTACGGCCTCAAAATATTCTTCAAAGTAGGGGTTGTAAACGATACCGAGTGCTATTTCTCCTTCTAGTTGAAGTGCTATGGATACCGCGAAGAAGGGATATCCGTGGACGAAGTTGGTAGTGCCGTCCAATGGATCGACGACCCAGACCCGTTCATTGGATTTTCCCTCAGTGCCTGATTCTTCCGCGATAACCTGGTCAGAAGGAAAATGGTTCCTGATTGCTTGAAGAATTGCTTTTTCAGCCTGAAGGTCAGAATCAGTAACGAGGTTGATCGCCCCTTTCTTTCTTATGTGTTGTGCTGATCCGAAGCGTGCCTTGAGGATGCTGCCTGCTTTCCTGGCCGCTTCAGATGCCACACGCAGTTCTTCTTCCAGCATTGAAACTCCTCATTTCTTGCGTTTCCATTGTGAATATGAAGAGAGCTTATAGTATGATTGAACATCCTGTCAACAAATTGGTGAGGAAACGAGGTTTAACCCGCTTTTCTCACGGGCAATCTACTGTGGCGGCGGAAAGCCCGATGGCTCCTGCGTTGCGCTTGGAAAATGAATTCGACATAATCCAGTACGAAGTGCAAAGTACCGAGTGCGGAGTATGAAAACAAAACGCCATTGATCAGAGAAGGAACTCAGAACTCACCACTGATGACTCAGCATTGTTTTCTTGTACGCCTTCATCCATTTTCCTTCGCGCGTCTTGTATCCATCGCCCTCTCCACCACCTCTCTACGAAGGCCCGTGAGAAAAGCGGGCTAAGAGCTGAAAGTAATTGACATCACAGGGCTCAAGTGGTAAATAAAAAAATTTAATTCAAATTCCTCCTTGTTCCTCTCTGCAGGAGGGGGACCACCGTGTTTTGCGAGGGAAATGTCCGAAAGGAGAGTGTAATGAGGCAATATGAAACGATTTATATTTTAAAGCCGTCTCTTTCTGAGGAAGTCTATGAGGAAGTTATCGGCAAGTTTAACGCGATTATCGAAAAAAATCAAGGAGTGATGATCAAGACGGACAGGTGGGGGGAGAGAACTCTTGCCTACCAGCTCAATAAGTTCAACAAGGGATTTTATGTGCTTCTTGAATACTGTGGAAACGCCGCACTGACAAAAGAACTGGAACGCCTCTTCAGGCTGGACGACAAGGTCTTGAAATACCAGACGGTAAAGCTCAGTGACCGTGCTGACCCTGAGGCCCTGTTAAAGGAAGCCAGGGGACCTGAGGAAGAGACAGAGGTGGAAAAAGAGGGTGTAGAAGAGGAACAGGCCCCGGCTCAAGATACCACTGAAACGAATACGGAAGAGGTGTAACATGGCATACGATAGACAAAGAAGAGGAAAGAGGAGCTTTCACCGGAGAAAGATATGTCGTTTTTGTGCTGACAGCAGTCTGGTCATTGACTACAAGGACGCAAGAAGCCTGCGCTACTTTACAACAGAACGAGGCAAGATTATTCCCCGAAGAATATCGGGAAATTGCGCCAAACATCAGCGCCAGTTGACCGTTGCCATCAAGAGAGCGAGGAATATAGCTCTGTTGCCGTATACGACGTCCATCGTGAGATAGTGGTAGTTTTTCAGGAGATCCTTTTTGGGTCTGAGGCCTGGAAGAAACTCCCTTATTTATGGATGGGCACTCTTCAGAAGAGAATCGATGATAGTGAAGGATTTCCTGGGTTGCGTGGGCTGGACCGCTTTGGTCCTCCTTGCTGCTGTAACAGTACCCATTGCGGGGCCGTTTATCAGTCTGCTCACGCCGATCCCTTTTCTCTATTATGCAACAAAGCGGGGCCTCTATGGGGGGTTGACGCTGGCGGGTGCCACGGTCCTTGTGATCAGCATGGCGGCACGGTTTCTTGGGCAGCCCCAGCTCGTCCTGTTCGTTATTGAGTTCTCCGCCCTCGGCCTGGCTCTTTCAGAGATCTTCAGAAGACAGTATCCCCTCGGCTTTACCCTTTCAATAGGAACGGTCTGCATGCTTGTCATGGGCTTTGCCTGTCTGCTTTTTATCGGCATTGCCAGGAACATGGGGCCTTTTGAGGTTGTACAGGCCTATCTCAAGAGTAACCTGGACGGCGCGTTGCACATGTACGAGCAGATGGGCCTTGAAAAAGAAAAGGCTCTTGAAATTCAGACGTACGGAAAAGCGATTATTGAAACCATCTCGAAGATTTATCCTTCTCTGCTGGTGGTTGGTTCAGTGTTTGTGGTCTGGATAAATGTGTTGCTGGGCCAGCGGTTACTCCGGCGGGCCCATCTTGAATATCCTGTCTTTGATAATGCGGATCGATGGCAGGCACCTGAAATACTCGTGTGGGGACTTATCGCAGCAGGTTTTTCATTGTTTTTTCCGCTGGGAAGTGTAAAGCTGATAGCAATTAACGTCCTCATCGTTCTCATGACTGTCTACCTGTTTCAGGGCGTTTCCATCCTTGTT
Organism: Deltaproteobacteria bacterium; assembly: GCA_003646815.1. Taxonomy (GTDB): domain Bacteria; phylum Desulfobacterota; class DSM-4660; order Desulfatiglandales; family Desulfatiglandaceae; genus B46-G9. Next base: position 7,306 of record QMLQ01000029.1, read on the forward strand.
TTTTTCTTGAATAAGTTTCATGTGCCGCCATGGGCCAGGGGTGCAATCTATCTGCTGCTGTTTTTCCAACAGGTCTTTTTGCTCCTTGTTGCCCTTGGTGGGGTGTTTGATCAATGGATAGATTTTAGGAAGATACACAAGAGGCTTGATAGCTGATAATAGATTTGGAGGGAGTACTAATGGAGATTATTCTATTGAAGGATCTGGACGAGTTGGGTCTGGAGGGGGATATTGTAAAGGTTGCTGATGGATATGCAAGAAATTACCTGATCCCCAGGGGTATTGCTTTTGAAGCCACACCTCAGAACGTGAATTCCATTGAGCAACGGAGAAAGAAGATCGAGCTCAGGAAGGTGAAAGCCAAAGAGGAAGCGGAACAACTGAAGGAACAGATGTCGGGTGTCCTGGTTCAGCTTTCCCAGAAGGCGGGCGAAGAAGGAAAACTTTATGGTTCGGTTACAAGCATGGATATTGCCGAAGATCTGGAAAAACAGGGAATCGTTATTGATCGGCGGAAAATCATGCTGGACAAACCAATCAAGGTCGTGGGTGAATACGACGTCCCGGTAAAAATATATCCTGAAGTGGTCGGGTCCATAAAGGTGGTTGTCTCTCCCAAAGAGGAAGGCGAGTAAAAGGAACTGCCCGGCGCCCTGTCTCCGGTAAAGGGGAGGTGTTCACTGCTTTTCCCGCGGGGGTGGGTATGCGTGCCTGGTATGACACAGGGAAGAGGAAACCCGGAGAACAGGGCTGAAAATCGCTGGGGACAGGAAGAAGCGGAAGTCATGGCAAGGGAAAAACAAAAGGCAGTTGTCTCTCCGATGAAGGTCCCTCCAAGTAATGTGCAGGCGGAGCAGGCCATTCTTGGGGGCATACTCATCAACAATGATGCCCTGAACCAGGTAATGGACGTTCTTGCCCCGGATGACTTCTACCGTGAAGCGCACCAGGCGATTTTTGAAGGGATGCTGGAATTGTATAACGGTGGTGAGCCTATTGATCTCATCACGCTCTCCCAGGTCCTTGACAAGAGAAAGAGGCTCGAAAACGCCGGCGATGTGGACTACCTGGCATCTCTTGCTGAAGCGGTGTCAACGTCTGCAGGGGCTCTCCACCACGCGGAGATAGTAAAAGATCTCTCAATCAGAAGAAAACTTATCCGGGAGTGCTCCACGATCTCCGAATCATGCTTCGAAAACTGGAAGGAAACAGATGAGCTCCTGGATATGGCGGAGCAGTCAATTTTTGAGATTGCCGAGGAACGTATTAAGGAGGGGTTTTCCAGCCTGCAGGACGTTATCACGGGAAGTTTCAAGAAGCTGGAAAACATTGCGGAGGTCGAAGGATATATAACAGGTGTCCCAAGCGGGTTCAGGGATTTCGATCGCTTGACGACGGGACTGCAGCCATCTGACGTGATCATTATCGCGGGCAGGCCCAGCATGGGAAAAACTGCGCTGGCGTTGAATATCGGCTATAACGCGGCCGAGACGACCGGAAAAGGAGTCGCCATTTTTTCCCTTGAAATGTCCAAGCTTCAGCTGGGCATTCGGCTCCTGGGATTTGATGCGGGAATCAATGCAACAAAGCTTCGCACCGGCCTCCTCAGGGATGAGGACTGGGAAAGGCTGACCCATTCGGCCAACCACCTGGCCGAACTGCCGATCTTTATTGACGACAGTTCCGGAATCGGGGTCCTCGAAATGAAGGCCAAGTGCCGGCGGTTGATGAAACGGCAGGATCTTGGAATGGTCATTGTGGATTACCTCCAGTTGCTCCAGGGAAGGAGATCAGCCGAGTCGCGGCAGCTTGAAATTTCTGAAATTTCCCGGGCACTCAAGGCCCTTGCGAAGGACCTGAATGTGCCTGTACTGGCACTTTCCCAGCTCAACAGGAAAGTGGAGGACCGCCCCAACAAACGACCCCAACTGGCAGACCTGCGGGAGAGTGGAGCCATTGAACAGGACGCCGATGTGATCGTTTTTATTTACCGGGATGAAGTGTATCACCCCACTTCGGAGGAAAACAGGAACGTCGCCGAGATCATTGTGGCAAAGCAAAGAAACGGACCCACCGGATATTTCAAGTTGACCTTTTTGAAGGAATTGACACTCTTCAAAGATTATGTCGAGGAAGAGGGTCTCGTATAGGAGAGGCGAACGGCGATCAACAGGGTTCACGGCAAAACTCGCGGCCTCAAGGCAAGTCATCAGAAGAGATTGCAGAGTCTCTACCGCAGGAGAGTACCTCCTTCTTCCATCATTTCCCACGAACTGTCCCGCCGGTTATCAGAAATTTCAAGAGAAATCAAACGCCAGGTCGGCCTGCTTATAAACCGAAAAGGGGAAATTGCGTACGTCCTGGTTGGGAACAGCAAACGAATATGGATTCCTGAGCTGGGCAAGTTCAGGATGGGAACTGGGCGCCTGAAGGGTTTGCGTTGTGTTCATACTCATCTTGACCGGGAACCCCTTTCTCCGGAAGATATTACAGATCTCGTCCTGATCGGCCTTGATCTCATAGCGTCTATTGAAGTTGATCAGCAGGGGCTCCCCGGACCCATTACCTATGCCCATCTGCTCCCCGGCGATCAGGAGCAGAAGGGATACCTGGTGGAACGGGTTCCCGATATCGGCCGCCTCACCGTGGATTTTCTTTCTCTCATCCAGTCGCTGGAAGAAGAGCTGGGCAGAAAAAGGATCGGACCATCTCTGGGTAAACGAGACAGGGCTCTCCTGGTAGGCGTCACGTCCGGCCCCAAGTGGCTGGAGGAAGAGTCCATGAGGGAACTTGAAAAACTTGCCCTGTCCAATGATATAGAGGTGGTCGGCCTGGTCACCCAACGCGTCAAACGCATTGACCCTCGTTTTCTGATGGGGCGGGGCAGGTTGCGGGAATTGATGCTCCATTGCCTCCAGACAGGGTCGGACCTGCTCATATTCAACCAGGAACTGACCCCTGCACAGGTGAAGATCCTCACCGATTTTACGGAACTTCGGATCATTGACCGCAGCCAGCTGATCCTGGATATTTTTGCAAGACGTGCAGTCACCCGCGAGGGAAAAATTCAGGTTGAGCTGGCGCAACTGAAATATTTGGTTCCTCGCCTGGCTACCAAGAACACGGCCATGTCCCGGCTGACCGGTGGGATAGGCGGCCGGGGCCCGGGTGAAACAAAACTGGAGATTAACCGGCGACGGGTGTATACGCGCATTGCCAGGTTGAATCGAGAGCTGGCGAATATCAGCCGTCAGAGGCAGGGAAGGAGGCAGTTGAGGGGGAGGCGGGGGGTTCCCGTGATTTCCATTGTGGGATACACCAATGCCGGGAAATCAACCCTTCTGAACAGCCTTACCGGGAGTGATGTCGGCACGGGGGCGAGGCTTTTCGAAACACTTGATCCGAGCAGTCGGAGACTACGGTTCCCGCGCGAGAGAGAGGCCATCATCACGGACACGGTGGGTTTTATTCGCGACCTTCCCAAGAGCTTGATGGAGGCATTCGCAGCAACACTCGAGGAGTTGAACGATGCCGATCTTCTTCTTCACGTGGTTGATGCGTCAAGTAAGCGAATGGACGACGAGATAAAAACGGTTGAAGATATCTTGAGGAAACTCCACCTTCGGAGAATTCCGGTCCTGGTGGCGCTGAACAAGATGGACCGTGTGGAACAAAAAAAGATGCAGGCACTGCAAAAAAGAACGGGAGGGGTATCCATATCGGCAATTCACCCTCCCTCTTTACGGCCTTTGGTGAAAAAGATTGAAAAGATTATATGGAAGCGCTCTTCCAACCTCGGGATCTCTTGATTCCTCCCGCAGCGGACAAGACCAGGCATTCATACCTGGGAAGGGAATCAATGAAACGGATCCCCTGGCCCGGGTCCATGACAAAAACACTTGTTGACAGGGCGTCGGCCTCCATCGTGGTTGGAGCCATGACTGACACACTGGCATCGGCGTGGGGTGACAAACCGGTCCTGGGATTTACAATGTGATGGAACATCTTTTCCTGATCAAAATACACTTCATAATTTCCTGATGTGGCAATAGCGCCGTTTCTCATGTGAATAATATCGGGATAGTGTTTTTTCTTCTGGGGATCCTGTATGGCAATTGTCCAGGGTTTTCGATCCTGCCGCTCACCTTTGGTCCTGATATCACCCCCGGCATTAATGAGGAAATTGTCAATGTTCCTTCCTGCAAGGATCTCTGCGGCCCGGTCCACAATAAATCCCTTGGCAATCCCATCCAGCGTGATAGTCATCCCGGGCTTCCTGAAGCGGATGTTTTTGCCTTCTATGACAATAGCGCCTGCATCTACTCGCCTGAGGAGTTTCTTAATTTCAGCCTCGGTTGGCGCCGCTTTGTTACCACTCCCGAGCCGCTCCTTGAAAAGGTCCACAATGGGGGCGACCGAAATGTCAAAGGCGCCCTTACTGACACGATAAAAGGAAAGGGCATCCCTGACCACGCCGAGCACTTCCGGGGGCGGGCTGTTGAGCATTCCTTCCCTGTTCAGTTCCCCAACGGCGGTTGCGGTTTTGAAGCGGTTCATAAGCCCTGACAGGCGGTCTATTTCATCAAAGGCCGCGCCCATAGCTTCTTCCGCCTTGTCCCGCGAGGGATGGAGAAGGGTCATGGAAACAAAGGTTCCCATGCTGAGCCTTGTCCTGGAAACCTTATACATGTTTCGGTTAAACTTGACCGCTTCAGCAGTAAGGGGAATCATGGCCCCGGTTGCCAGTCCAACGCCGAGCATTCCGGAGAGTTTCAAAAAAGATCTCCGGTTCAGGTTTGCGGTTTCCTGAGATAAACGATTCTGTGTTCCCATTTCTTTTTCCTCCACTCCTTCTCGATGCCCTTTTGTCAAGTGCACCGGAAGTGTTTCCTCATGAAGCGGCCACAGCCGCCTTGTCACTTTCGGCAGCTTTTCCGAACGGGGAAAAGTACCTGAAGATTTTTGTTGGACATTTTTCCACACAGACTTCCCCGCATTCGGGGCCGTATTCCGTGCATTTTTTGTAGTCGATTTTGATAATGTTGTCTTCCATGCTCACTGCTTTTGCAGGGCACGATTTGACACACATCCTGCAGGAAATACAACCAACGCTGCAAATTGCTTTTACCGTCTTCCCTGCGTCCTTGCTTGAACAGGGGACAAAAACCCTTGCCTTCGTGGGAATGAGTTCAAAAATTCCCTTGGGGCAGGTTCGCACGCAGGTCCCGCACCCAACACAGAGGTCGGGATCAACAACAGGGAAATTATTCACCATGGTGATGGCATCGAACGGGCAGGCTGCAGCACAGTCACCGAACCCCATGCAGGCGTATTGACATGCCATGGGACCGCCAAAGGCCAGGTCAGCCCCAGAACAGGTCCGGTATCCCACGTAATGCTGCTTTTGCGTGACGCCACCTTCTATTCTTGAACATCGGGGGACAGCGACCAAATCATCCACGGATGCCATTTGTTTGCCGGTTATCTTGGCCACCAGCTTTGCCACTTCCTCTTTCCCGGGGAAACAGAGGTTCGGGGGGACATCAGGATCATTTACCACCGCCTCTGCATATGCTTCGCATCCAGCGAAGCCGCATCCGCCTCACTGGGCACCGGCAAGGATTTCGAGCACTTCTTCCACCTTTGGGTTTACCTGCACGGCGAATTTGTGGGCGGCCAGTGCAAGGCCGATCCCGAAAAACAGGCCGATGCATCCCAGAAGCGCAAGCCCTCCGATGGCCATTTTGATCAATACCGGATCCATTTATACTCCAATTTGTCTGACCGGATCAACAGGATATACCTGATTGCAAAATCATTATCAACGTTTCATTTTTTCGTCAAAATCTGGAAAATCCTGTCTCTCCTGTCAATTTTTCAAAATATTGACATTCCTGAGAACCCCAGGAATGCGAGTGCGAAAAGACCTGCCACCACGAAGGCGATGGGGAGCCCTCGATACGTGGGCGGGACATTCGCCAGTTCAAGGCGTTCCCGCGCCGACGACATCAGAAACAGGGCAACCAGAAATCCCAAGCCCGCGCCCAGCGCCAACATGAGACTTTCCCATGCGTTGTACTCGTTGTCTGCCAGGATCAAGGGAACCGCAAGAATAATGCAGTTCGCAATTACCAGGACCAGGTAGACCCCGAACGCCTTGAAGAGCGTGGGGTTTATTTTCCTGAGAATGGTGTCCACAGCCTGAACAGAGAGTGATACGAGACCGATAAACACAATAATCTGCAGATAATCCAGATGATAGGGCTTCAATACAAACTGGTACAGCGCCCATGACATCATGGCGCTGACCACCATGACAATGGTGAAGGTGACACCCATGCCCACAGCCGTTGATTTTTTCTGGGAGGTGCCGAAAAAAACGCAGAGGCCGAGGTACTTGGTAAAAACAAAATTGTGTATGAGCATGGCGCCTATCAACACTGAGAACAGCACGCCAAGATACAGTTTCTTGACTTTTACATACGCGGAGCCAACTGATTTTCCCCCGGACATGATGTTCTGCATGGTAACCATGTGCGGTTGATCCTGGTTCAGAGCTTCTTCAAAATGAAGTGTCACGGATCTGCCGCCGTTAGAAAGGGTAATGCTTCCTATCTTTAGTTCAATGTCGGGGTCGGGCTTTTCATACACGCGATAATTGGAAATGTTTTTCGCCCAGGATTCGTCCACCGGCGCGGCAAAAGTGATGATAATATCGTTGGTCCCCTTGAAAGCCGTTTTTTTGATAAAGCGGTGCTGTGATTGACAGCCTGTGGCCAGGAGAAGCAGGACCGCCAGAAAAACGGCGCCTAAACCGGCAGATTTATGAAATGGTATGCGTTTCATGACCCTCTTATCCCGCTTTCTTCTTCATTCTGTTAAAGACGAGTTCAACATAGTTAAAGACCGCCATCATAAAGCCCACGCAGAAAAACCCTGCCAGCGGGAGGGCAAAAAAGAGCAGGGGGCGGAATCCGAGCACGTCATGCCCGAGGAGCGTCCCCATGCCAAGGAGTTCCCGGATAAAACCCAAAGTGACCATTCCGAACATGAATCCCAGGCCCATGCCGATTCCGTCCCAGAAGGATTTGCCCACGGTGTTTTTACAGGCGAAAACCTCCAGCCTCATAGTGATGATGGCGAAGGCCACGATCAATTTAATGAAAATCCCCATTGCCTTGTAGGCGACCGGGGCATACGCAGATAGGACGAGATCTATAACAGTCACCCAGGTGGCGATGGTCAGGGTGTACGTAGGGATCCGGATGCGTGGGTGGATGTAATCCTTCACAAGGGCAATGGTGCAACTGGAGCAAACCTGGACAAAGAGGACGGCAATACCCAGCATGAGGCCGTTCATGACGGTGGTGCTGATACCCACCGCTGGACACATGGAAAGAGCCAAGCGAAATATTGGGTTTTCATTCAACAGCCCGTTAATAACCAGCTGGGAAGGCGTTTTTGTGGATACCAATATCTTATTCCTCCAGCGAACGAGGCCCCACTTTAAGGATTCTGGAGGGCCGGATTTGCTCAGAAGCTGACCGGGATATGCTGTTGGGCTATAACCTGGTCAAGCCTCCTGGTACGGTACGCAAATTTTTTCACCATGGTTTTTATTCCAGTGGTGACTGACTGGCTCGAGATGGTCGCCCCCGTGAGGGCATAAATATCCGAGTCCCTATATTTTTTTCGGATGTTCTCAAGTTGTTCTTCAGTGAACATTCCCTTTTTCTGTTTTTCCCGTTCCAGGTACTGCCTGTACTCTTCCGGAAGGGGCTTTTTTACAACTTTGAGAGACTTCAATTTATCATAGGTCTTGCCGATAAATTGATTCTTGAAGTAATCGCGAACGATTTCTCCTCCAAGTCCCGGGTCCTCTTCCTGTTCCAGGATATCCAGGCCTTTGACGGTAAAGGATGGATCCAGCGCCAGCATGACCCTGACGAAGGTTTTGAACCCCGGGAACTCACCGGGGATCAGGTAAGCCAACCGTTTTTTCCCAAGCATTGCCACGATAAAAGAGTCGGCGTAAGTGAAGACAGTGGGTGGCTTAATAACCTGCCTTATGGCTGTCTCCCTTTCAGTAATTTCCACGGCGGTGTCAGGAGTGATTTGGAGATCATAGGTCTGCTTTAATGTGCCTGCAAGGTCGAGCAAGAGAAGCTCGTACATTTCTTTTCCCGCTTTCTTGGCGGGAACCATGTATCCCAGGAACTTTGTTCCCTTGTCATCGATAATATACCGGTAAACCGGATGCAATGACAGTTCTGCCGGGGCAGGATGGGTTTTTGAATATCCCAGGAGTCCCAGCATGGTGTTCTGGATATCCATGTGCTCATTATGCTTTTTTGCCTTGTCGGTTACGGTAAAAACCGATCCCATAATCAGCGCCGCGATCAGGCAGGAAATAGTCAGTCCTATGGTTATGCGCAGGATATCTCTCATTTGCCGGCCCCTTTTTGCGGAGCAAAACGCTTGGGTCTAAACCACTGCTCAAACGCGGGAGTAAGAGGATTCATAAGAAGAATCGCATAGCAGACGCCCTCGGGATACCCGCCTTTGAGCCTGATCAGGACCGTAAGGGCGCCGATGCATACACCAAACAGCAGTTTTGCGGATCTCTGGGTCGGAGACGTGACATAGTCTGTGGCCATGTAGAAGGCCCCGAGCACAACGCCCCCCGAGAGGACTGCGATGAGGGGTTGTCCCGTGAAGAGCTTTTCCCCACCGAAGGCCCAGGTAAGAAAGCCGATCGTTACGATCATCGATACCGGGATGTGCCATGTAATATACCCCTTGTAAAGGAGATAAATTCCTCCCAGGAGCAAAAGCAGGGCGGAGGTTTCCCCGATGCAGCCCGGTCTCCATCCAATGAAAAAGTTCCCGTACATGCTGGAAAGGGAGCCAAACTTGTCAATGAGCCCGGCAATGCCGTAATGCTTGAGTATGAAGAGCGGCGTAGCGGTGGATACCGCGTCCACGCCTGATCCCATGTATTTGAACACGGACCCGTCGCGGATGGGGGCAAGCCAGGCGGAAGTCATGGCAACGGGAAAGGTGGCCACGAGAAATGCTCTTCCGATAAGGGCGGGATTGAAAATATTGAATCCTATCCCGCCGAGAAGATGTTTGGCAACATAGATGGACATGACACCGCCCAGAATGGGCATCCAGTAGGGCACCCCGGGGGGAATGATGTAGGCCAGCAACATCCCGGTAATCACGGCACTCCCATCCTTTATGGTGATGGGACGATGGAGAAGCTTCTGGGATATGGCCTCCGTTGCCACGCAACTGCCGACACTGATCAAGGTGATCAACAGGGTCTGAAAACCGAACAGGAAAATGGAAAGGACCAAGGGCGGAATAAGACACCCCACCACTGTCCACATGATTTTTTCAACCGACTCCCCGCTCTTCACATGGGGCGATACCGACACAGCCAAAAGGCCTGAACCGGTTTCTGTCAATTCGCTCTTTTCCATTTTTTCCGAAATAACCGAACTCCTTAAAATAGCAGGAAGTTAAAGTCTTAAGCTTACTTTTTTGCCTTTCTCTTCGCGAGCCTGATAAATTGCACCAGGGGCCTTTTCGCAGGGCAGACAAAGGCACAACAACCACATTCGAAACATTCAAAAACCCCGAATTGAGCCGTATCTTCGGCCCGCCCCGCTTCCACGTATATTCCTACTTCGTTGGGAGAAAGGCCCATGGGGCACGCATCAAGACACCATCCGCAACGAATGCACTGCCCGTGGGAGCTGGTGTCTATTTCATCTTCAGTTAAAAAAAGGACACCGGAAGTGGTTTTCGTAACGGGCATGTCAAGGTCTGATATTGCGAAGCCCATCATGGGGCCCCCCATCACCACCTTGGCCAGATCCGGTGTGGTGCCACCCAGGTAGGAGACGATATCACGCAGCCTGGTTCCTATTTTGACCAGGAGATTAGCAGGCCGCTGAATCCCTTTTCCCGAGATGGTCACGACTTTTTCATAGAGCGGTTTATTGAGGACAACGGCTTCATAAATGGCCCTGGTCGTGCCCACATTCTGGACAATGACTCCCACGTCAAAGGGCAAACCGAAGCCGGGGACTTTCCGTCCCGTAATACTCTGGATGAGCTGTTTCTCCGAACCCTGGGGGTATTTTACTTCCAGGGCATCTACATGGATATGAAAGCCATTTGAAGCCGTTTTTTCCACCGTCTTCTTGAGCCCCTCAACGGCATCCGACTTGTTCCTCTCGATACCGATACGACATTCATTGATGCCCAGGATGGAGAGTATGATCTTCGCACCCTCCACAATCTCATCCGGGTGTTCCAGCATGGCCCGGTGGTCGGTGGTGAGATACGGTTCACACTCGGCACCGTTCAGGACCAGGGTATCCACTTTCGCCTCGGGTGGGGGCGCCAGTTTAACGTGGGTGGGGAATCCGGCACCGCCGATGCCGACAATTCCACCACTTTTTATTCTTGCAAGCAGTTCTTCCCTGGAAAGCGTGGTCCAGTCCGTGTGATTGTACGACGCCAGTTCTGCATCATGGTCCGTTTGGATGGTCACCGAAGGGGCCTTCACGGCAATGGGATGAGGTGCTGTTCCAATATTTTTCACCGTGCCTGTCACGCTGGCATGGATGTTGGCTCCGAGCCCCTGGGTAACTTCTCCGATCAGGTCTCCTTCTCTGACGCCGGCCTTTTTTTTCACGAGCGGGGTGCAAGGTGCTCCGAAATGCTGATTCAGGAGGATATCCACTTCATCGGGAACAGGCATTACCTCGGTGCCCAGATGGGCCGTCAGAGATTTAAATTCCCTGGGGTGCACGCCACCCTTTGGAAATGTTAGGAGAGGGGCATTCATTGTCTTTTATCCAAAATAATTATTTAAAATGATGAGAGGAAAATAGAAATTTGACAGGGAGAAGTCAAGGAAATTCTGAGGAGAGAAAGGAGAACATTATTCCTTTTCGAAGAGATCTTTTGCATCCTTGATATCAAGATTAATCTGGCGGGCGAGCTCTTCAATGCTCTTGTAGGTTTTCTCCGCGCGCAATCGATGAATGAAATTGACTCGTATGGTCTGTCCCAGCAGATCACCGGAGAAGTCCAAGATGTGGGTTTCAATGGAAAGAGGGCCTTGGCCGAAGGTGGGATTGTGCCCGATATTGGTTACTCCCTTGTAGAGATGGTCATTGATTAAGACCGTGACTGCGTAAACGCCCTCCTTGGGCGTGAGTTCATCCACCAGTTCCAGGTTAGCCGTTGGAAACCCAAGGAGGCGCCCCCCCCTGTTTTTCCCTTTCACCACGGTTCCGCAGATCTGATAGTCACGGCCCAGCAGTTTTTTTGCTTCTGCGAGTTCCCCTGCTCTGACCAGTTCTCGAATGGATGTGCTGGAGACCACCCGTTTGCCCATGAGAACGGGTTGAACCACGTGTACCTTGAATCCCAGGTCTTTTCCCATCCTGCGCAGGAGGTCTATGTTTCCCGTGCGATTGTGGCCAAAGGTATAGTCATATCCGACGACCAGTTCCTTGACACCGATTTTTTGCACAAGTATTTCCTGGACAAATTTTTCGGCTGAGATGGCGGCAAACGCGTCATCAAACCGCAGACAAAAGATGAAATGGATGCCTGATTGGGCGATAAGTGCCAGTTTCTGCTGGGTGGGTGTTATGAGCAGGGGCGCTTTTTCAGGCTTCATTATTTTTAAAGGATGTGGTTGAAACGTCATGACCGCGGAAACGCCTTCAATGGCCCTGGCGCGGATCTTGACTCTCTCAAACAGGGCGAGATGGCCGCGATGTACGCCGTCGAAGTTCCCGATGGTCAACACAGGGTTTTGGAGGGGGGATTGAAGTTCTTCCAGATCGTGAAAAATTCTTGTCCTCACGCTTGACCTCTATGAATGGCTTTTTCGCCTGACATCGTTGTTTACAGAATCGGAAAAGAATCTTGATCAAAACATTATTGACAACCGTTGGCGCATAATATAAGGTCTTATTCGTTAAATAGCAAGCTGTTTAGGCTGTGCCGAAGTGGCGGAACTGGTAGACGCGCTAGGTTCAGGGTCTAGTAGGCGTACGCCTGTGGGAGTTCGAGTCTCCCCTTCGGCACCAGAAATCCAGGGGCCGGCTCTCATCAGGGCCGGCCTTTTTCAGCTTGAGATTTGATCATGTCTTTTCATCGCAGACGTGGAGTTCGCAGCGAAGTTGCATTTTACCTGCTCACTCAGGGGAACTTATTATGGAGGAATGGACTACAGGAAAGCTGCTAGGCGTGTCGGGCGGGTTTTGGCAGGGTTTTGCCCTCCATGCAGCGGTAAAAATGGATGTGTTTTCGCATGTTGGCGATGAAGGCACTTCCGTGGAAGCACTGGCCGCAATGCTTGCGTGAGACAAAAGGGCTCTCAGGATGCTCTTGAACGGACTGGCCGCCATGGGGCTCCTGGAAAAAAGAGAGCTTCTTTATTATAACTCTGAAGCCGCCAAGACCTTGCTGGTAAAATCTTCGCCTCGCTATGTGGGACACATGATTATGCATCACCACCACCTGGTGCAGCCGTGGTACCACCTGGCCGAGGCAGTGAAAAACGGCGGGCCGGTTGAGGGGGCAAGATTACCGGAAGAAGAACGCCGCGAAAGTTTTCTGATGGGCATGTTTAACACTGCCATGGCCACGGCTCCCACCATTGCAAAAGAAGTTGATTTAAAGGGCCGAAAACACCTCCTGGATCTGGGAGGAGGCCCCGGAACCTATGCCATCCATTTCTGCCGGGAAAATCCGGGGCTGAAAACAACGGTATTTGATCTTTCCACAACGGAACCCTTTGCCCAAAAGACAATCGAACGGTTTGGGCTTGGAGATCGCGTTCGCTTTGCGGGAGGAAATTTTATCAAAGATGAGATCCCGGGGAGATATGATGTGGCCTGGCTCTCCCATATCCTCCACGGGGAAGGTCCGGCGGGCTGCCAGAAAATTATTGACAAGGCCGCAAGGGCCCTTGAGCCGGGCGGGTTGTGCCTGATCCACGACTTTTTCCTGAACGACAACCTTGATGGGCCTTTATTCCCGGCCCTCTTTTCTCTGAATATGTTGGTGAACACCGAGGAGGGCCGTGCCTATTCTGAAGCCCAGGTGATGAAGATGATGGAAAAAGCCGGTCTCGGGAATCTGCGGCGCCTTCCCTTTGAGGGCCCAACGCAGTCCGGCATCATCGCCGCCACAGTAGATTGCTCGTGAGAAATGCGGGCTAACCCTTCACCACCTCTTCCTGGTAGAAGTCTTTCAGGGATTTTTTCCCTGTTTTCTCCAGCATCTCGATCCAGCCCCTGACCCGGTCTTTTCCGTAGGCGTTTTCCCACGCCGCGACAATGGTTTGTATCGGGATGTCCGCATAAGTGCCGTGGTAGGTCACGTATTCCATAAACTGCTTTTTATCCAGATTGTAGGATTGAAGAAGCGCGTCGTCACGCCCGTTAAACTCCAGGGGTGCCACATTGTGTTTCTGACAGAGTTCCCTGTTAAAGGCGGGGGTCGCTTTGACCCATTTCCCCTCCAGAAACAATTCAGTGTATCCGTGATAGACAAAAAGATTTGACCCCATAAACTCCATGAGCTGTCTGGTGGTCAGGTGGTTGCGAACATCGGCGAAGCCCACGCGGGACGGAATCTCAACTGCCCTGGCCAGCGCGCAGAGCAAGCCGGCTTTGCACACGCAATAGCCCCTGCCGTTCCGGAGCACATTGCTGGAACGGTAATGCTCAGGGAGGTAGAAGGGGCAGTAAGGGTCATACCAGATTCCGTCACGGACAGCGTAGAAAAGCTTCACCGCCTTTTCTCGGGCGCTGTCATTGTTTTCAGTGACCCTGTGGGCGTATCTTTGTATCTCGGGGTGATCACTGTCAATAATGGATGTGGGTTCAAGATAGCTGCTGTCTATTGTTTCCATGTCTTTCTCTTTCCCGTGTCAAAATATTAGCCTAAACTGCCCATGAAATAGCAGACAGGGAAGCCCCCGTCAAAGAGATATTGCGATTCCCCTTTCCTCCTTTCCTCTTCCAGTTTCCTGCCCACGACACATGAGTGGTCACGGCATTTTTTTTCTTGACAGGAAGAATGTGTTTTCCATATGGTTACGTTGTAGCTAAAATGTAATTAAATTATCGGGCAACGCGGTCCGCAGGAATTGAAAGAATTATCTTTTTATGTCAAGCAATTAGACTCATTTTCAGCCAGTTGGGGAGCCATTTTTATGGCCAACGAGAAACAGAGAAAAAACGACCTGGTTTCAAGCAAAGAAGCAGACACCGGAAGGACCAAGGGAAGGGTTAAGTTTGAGGTCTACGGTGAGGAAATGGTGGAGAAGCAGGTGAAGCTGAGCGGGAACAGCGGACGGGTTTATCTGCCGCCGGATTGGGTAGGTTCGTGGGTAAAAATCATTCGGATTGATTGAAAGCACCGTGTGGTACAGGGAGGAAAAGAGGAAGCGTGGAAGGATTAGTCGTCAGAAGGGCAACGCTGGAAGACGCGAATGATATCAGCAGGATTCAAGGTGTTATTACCAAGTCCACTGAACCCATCGAATTCGGGAGAATACTCCGGGAGCATGATTGCAACGGGGAAGATGCCAGCTTTGTGGCCGAGAAAGATGGAAAAGTCGTCGGGTTTATGATCAGCTATATTGTACTGAGTGGATTCGGGGTGGAAAAAAGCGCCTGGATCGCATCACTTGGGGTGGATCCCAAGTACATGGGACAGGGAATAGGGAAAGCGTTGGCCCAGGAAATATTTAATGTTTACAAGGAAAAAGGCATCAGAAACATTTTTACCTCGGTTCGTTGGGATTCAGCCGATCTGCTCTCTTTTTTCAAAACTCTGGGCTTTGACAGGAGTGACTTTATCAACTTGCGAAAACAACTCAGCCTCTGAGAGATTG